>DXOJ01000603.1 GCA_019412865.1 Bacteroides sp.
GGCAGCGTCAGATGTGTATAAGAGACAGTTCCCGGACTATCAACAACTTTCCTGCATTTAATAGCCGGGATTTTGTTTTAAGTTCTCGTTGATCTGAAGTTCCGTGGTAGGGATAGGCCACAAATATTGGCGATCGTTCCAACTACGTACAGCAAGTGCCTGACATTTACCCGCTTCTTCCAATTTGGAGAAATCTGCACAACCATCCTCGTCCATTTCCGGTGTGAAAGCCCAAAACCAATCTCCCTGACTGGTTACCCGTTCGATACATAGTGAGGCCGGATAAAGGATACCATATGTCTTGCGATTCATAACCTTTTCGGCCAGTTTCCAACGGATGATATCCGTATATCGCATGTGTTCCTTTGCCATTTCCATACGACGTTCTACACGTAGCTGGTGGCGAAGTGTGGACTGGTCGTTAGAAGTGAAAGCCGGATAACTTGCCTTATCGGACTTGTCCACACCATAAGCACGCGCCCGAACCTCATTCAGTGCATCCAATACGGAGTTATCTATCTCATTTAATTCGATTTTCGCCTCGGCATATGTCAACAATATTTCGGCATAACGACAATAGATAATATCCTGGTCTACCTTGAAACCATTCTGAAGCCATGTTTCGTCTATCCCTTTTTTCCACACCAGACCATCGAAAGAAGCATATTGGGCATTGGCACGTGTATCATAATTTGTCACGATTTCACCCGTATTATAGTTCATACACGTCAGTGCCTCCGGGTGTGGGTTGTATTCATAACCGAGGTGGTTGGAACCAAATGGTACAATGGTTTCTGCTAAACGTGGATCACGGTTTGCAAATGGTTCATGCGGATCGAAGAGTGGTGATTCGTTAATAAGCAGACCGTCGGTACAGGTGAATGCAGCTAGTAACTCCCATGACGGACAGGTCTGCGTCCATCCTCCTACGTTACGGGGTAGATCATTGTATACCTGGTTAACTCCTCCGTTTCCTGTTCCCAGATAAATGTCATATGTAGCATCACGTGGAATTTTGAAAATAAATTCATTCGAGGTTTTTGTAGTAGACAAAAAAAGATTGCCAAAATCGGGATGCAATTCATAAATATTCAAGTCCATAACCGCCTTGGCTGCATCGGCCGCTGTTTCCCAATCTTCCATAATCAAGGCAACCCGGGCTTTTAGTGCCAGTGCAGCACCTTGGGTGGCTCGCTGTTGGTCAGTATAGGAAGTTGGAAGCACACTAATTGCATCATCAAAATCTTTATAGATTTGTGCCAATACGATGGATTTATCTGTACGTCCCATTGTCAACCCCTCTTCTGTACTTACATCGGTTAATACCAATGGTAAGTCACCGAACTTTACAATCAGTTTGGCATAAGCGGCAGCTCTATGGAATTTGGCTTCGGCAATCAGGCGGTTAATAGTAGCGGCAGATGCGCCATTTTCGATAGCACGATGCGATTTCTCAATAACTGCATTGGCACGTGAAATAGCTTTGTACTGATTGCCCCATAAACTGGTAACCCAAGCATTTTGTCCATTTAGAGTTCCGTCATCAAAAGAGGTCAGGAGATCGCGTGAAGTATAGTCGTCCGACCAGTCGGTCTGTTGTTGTCCGTCTTCCGGCCAGAAGTCATATCGATATAACTCATCAACGGCCATCTGCACTTCAGTTTCCGTGGAATACCAGTTTTCAGTAGAACCGCTTGACAATGGATTTAAATTGAGATCATGGCAGGCAGAGAGTAAGAGTATTCCTGCCCCGATATATAAGAGTAACTTTTTCATGTTTTTTATGGCTAGAAATTAATAGAAACACCAAATATTAGAGAGGTGGTAATAGGATACCCTTCTGTACTTACTTCCGGATCCCATCCTTTGGGGGCATTACTGATGGTAAACAGGTCACTTCCGCTTACATAAAGACGGACTGTATTCATACACGCCTTCGTAGTCCATGCTTTGGGGAGCGTATAACCGACAGAGAGATTTTTTAAACGAATGTACCGACCGTTGTAAAGCCAATAATCAGACATACAGAAATTAGCATCCCGATTGGTGCGAGTCAGGCGCGGATATTTGGCTGTCGCATTCTGCTCATCCGTATTTTTCGGACTCCAATAATTGCCATCAAGAATAGTAGGGAAATTGAGCCAGTTGTCTCGAAGCCCTTCAATCATTGCTGCACTGATTTGAGATTTCTGACTTCCAACACCTTGTAGTGTCAATCCAAAGTCCCAGCCTTTATAGGCAGCATTGAAAGTGAGTCCAAACATATAGTGAGGCAGGGAACCGCCCAAAAGTACACGGTCATACTCCGGTGAGATAACTCCGTCGGGGACACCGTCCGGTCCGGAAATATCCTTGTACTTAATATCACCCACTTTGACGCTATTGTTCAGTTTGGGCGACTTGTCCACGTCTTCCTGAGTCAGGAACAAACCATCGCTTAAGTAACCATACCATTCGTTATATTCACTTCCTTCCATTTTTACCTGATTGCCTAGGAACTGTGTACCGTTCAGGTTTCCCATTTTGGAGGTAAAATCTGACAGATTAGCGGAAATGGAGTAAGTAAAATCACCGACTTTGTCCCTCCAGCCGACTTCAATATCATAGCCGGTAGTGTGCATATTTCCGGCATTGACTTCCGGGTTGTCGTAGCCGATGAAATGTGGAATTTCCAGTGCCAGCAACATGTCCTTCGTATTTTTTCTATAATAGTCAGCGGAGAAGTGCAGGCGGTTATCCAGAAAATTAGCATCCAAACCGATATCCCAGCTTTCTGTTGTTTCCCATGAAATATCTCGTACGGCATACTTTTGCTGTGCGGCTGTAGTCACGGAAGAAACAATCCCCTGTGAATTCTGAAATAGTGCAGTGCTGTAATCAATTGCAGCTTGGTAAGGGTAATAATTATAAATAAAGTTACCGTTATCGTCATAAGCCCCGATACGTTCGTTTCCCAGTTTTCCCCAAGAGCCTCTCAATTTCAGGTAAGAAAACCAATCCATATTTATATTCTTGAAAAACTTCTCTTCAGAAATTACCCAACCAAGTGACACGGAAGGAAAATTGGCCCAACGACAATTGGATGCAAAACGTGAAGAACCATCCCGGCGGAGATTTGCTTGGATAAGATAGCGGTCTGCATAGCTATAGGTCATGCGTCCGAATAATGAGCGGTAAGCATATTCTTCCGCATTGCCACCATTATCCCGATAATCCTCCGAACCGAGGTCCAGGTAAGGATAGCTTGTCAACTGGTACTGGTCTCTGGATGCATCCAGGTTTTCCCAGAAAGCATAATAATCCTCGTAACCGATCATGACAGAGAAATCATGGCGCCCCAGTGTCTTGGCATAGTTGGCAAAGAACTGTGTTGTTATATCATGGCTGTCATTACGATTTTCCGTCAAATTGGTAGTGCGATAACCTCCCATGTAACCAACAGTGGTATTCGGATCTTCTGAACGGGTGTATGGAATCTGTTTGACAAAAGTTTTCTTCTTTACATTATTGAAATTGGGCGCCACGGCTGCTGATATTTTCAGCCCATTGACAGGAGTTATGTCAATACCGAGTTTACCGCCAATATTGGTTCCCCAGTTGGTAAAAGTGCCGCCATCTGTAATTT
>DXOJ01000604.1 GCA_019412865.1 Bacteroides sp.
TTATGTTAATTCTTCTTTAAATCATTCTTTTCGCTTACTTTTGCAGCCGATTTTCAAAGATATGACACAATTTACGGAAGAAGAGAAAACCATTCGCCGCATTGAACGGCGGTTTAGCAAAGGAGTGGTGCAATATGGATTGATAGAAGAAGGAGACAAAATCCTTATCGGACTGTCGGGAGGAAAAGATTCGTTGGCGCTTGTGGAACTGTTGGGGAGACGCGCACGTATCTATAAACCTCGCTTTTCTGTCGTTGCCGTCCATGTAGTGATGAAGAATATTCCTTATCAGAGTGATACTGAATATTTGAAAGCGCACTGTGAAGCGTATGGAGTTCCCTTTGTGCAGTATGAGACTGCCTTTGATCCTGCTACCGACACACGTAAATCTCCCTGTTTCCTCTGTTCATGGAACCGTCGGAAAGCCTTGTTCACAGTTGCCAAGGAACACGGATGCAATAAAATCGCTCTCGGTCACCATATGGATGATATTTTGGAAACTTTATTGATGAATATCACTTATCAGGGAGCTTTCAGTACAATGCCGCCCCGGTTGGTGATGAAGAAGTTTGATATGACAATTATTCGTCCGATGTGTCTGGTTCATGAAGCCGATTTGGTAGAATTGGCAGCTTTGCGACATTATCAGAAGCAAGTGAAGAATTGTCCTTATGAATCGCAGTCCAGCCGGAGTGATATGAAAGGAATTTTACGGCAGTTGGAAGCGATGAACCCGGAAGCTCGTTATAGCCTTTGGGGTAGCATGACTAATGTACAGGAGGAATTATTACCAGATAAAATAGATTAATTTGAATAGATTGTTATGAAAGGATTCTATACCATTTTGTTGCTGATCGTATCTAATGTCTTTATGACATTCGCTTGGTACGGACATTTAAAGATGAAACAGGAGTACAGTTGGTTTGCAGCTCTTCCGCTGATCGGCGTGATTGCGTTCAGCTGGGCGATCGCCTTTTTTGAATATTCCTGTCAGATACCGGCCAATCGTATTGGCTTTATAGGTAATGGAGGCCCGTTTTCATTGATGCAACTAAAAGTCATTCAAGAGGTAATAACACTTGTTATTTTTACAGTGTTCACTACAATCTTCTTTAAAGGTGAGGCTTTACATTGGAATCATCTGGCTGCATTTGTTTGTCTGATTGCAGCAGTGTATTTCGTGTTTATGAAATGAGTTCTTTTTAAAGAATATAAGATTATAGGATAAGTGCTATACTTCGTTAGACTTATCCTATTTTCGTATTACTTGATAGATTTAAATACCTTGTCAATGCATCGTTTCTTCTGCTCCATGTTTGGGTGAACATAGAGATTTAATGTAGTAGTGATATCTGAATGTCCAAGTATTACACTTACGGTTTTGTAGTCGCAATTGCTTTCAATACAGCGTGTAGCGAAGCTGTGACGTAGTCCGTGAAACTTTAGCGGAGGAATATTGAGTTGTTCCATCATTCGTTTGTAATAGTTACGATAGGTACGTGGCTCAGTTGGTTTCTCTTCATTGGTAAGTACATAGAACTTGCCATTTACGATTTTTTTTAACGGGCGTAGCATCTTTAATAATTCCTTGTTCATAGGAATGTCACGAATAGAATTCTGAGTTTTAGGTGTGCCGATAATGATTTCCGTATGTCTTTTTTCTCCGTCCAATATATAAATTCGTTCAATCGTTTTCCGAATACATATTACTCCATTGATAATATCTATATCATCCCAAGTTAGTGCACAAATTTCACCGATTCTAATTCCTGTAGTCAGACAAATATAAATGCCTAAGTTTCGGAAAGTGAAGTGATTGCTTATATACTGTAAAATTGCTTTGTGGTTGGCGATATTAAGTACATTTAGTTGTTTGTTCTTCTGTGGTGTCGGGAATTTGATACACCAATCCTGATGGGATAATATACCAAGTTTTACTCCAAACTTCATTACCATTTTTAGTACAATGAGTACATCCTTTACGCTTTTTGCGCTTAGTCCTTGCTGAAGTTTCTGTAAGACAAACTCTTGTACTTCGTTTTCGAGTAACTCATACTTATCTCCAAACATAGGAAGTATGTGATTTTCTAAAATTAGGGCATACGCTGAGTATGTTGAACTTTTCACATACTTACGTTTGTCTTCTTTCCACATAATGCTAATTTCTTTAATCGTTTTTTTTGCTGTCATGCTTTCATAATTTAAATAGATTAATATTTTTGTAAGATAAGGATTAAGGATTTTATGAAGGGCTATTTCCTTTTTTGTTTTTGATTTTTTAGATGTTCCAAATTTAAGATTCCCGGAGTTTACCGGGGAATGGAAAGAAACAACATTAGGTAAATGCGTTATACAACCACTAGATTATGGTATGAATGCTGCTGCTATTACCTATGATGGCGAAAACAAGTACATACGAATTACAGATATAGATGAACAAAGTTCTCAATATATTTCAGATAGTCCAGTTTCTCCAGCAGGTCAACTGTTAGATAAATATATAGTAGAAGAAAATGACATTTTATTTGCACGAACGGGGGCAAGCACAGGCAAGACCTATTTGTATAAGAAAAAAGATGGCAAACTTTATTTTGCAGGTTTTTTAATCAGGGCAAAGATTAAAACAGAATATAATTCAACATTCATATTTGCACAAACTAAAACTGCTCAATATTATAAATGGGTTGAATTTATGTCTATTAGATCAGGACAGCCAGGAATTAATTCTCAGGAATATGCAAGTTATAGATTTCTTATTCCTCAAAAAGAAGAGCAAGATAAAATAGCTTCTTTACTTTCTTTATTGGATGAGCGTATTACCACTCAAATCAAAATAATTGAGGACTTGAAAAAATTAAAGTCCTCATTATTAGATTTGTTATTTCAGAATAATAGTAAATGGTCTACATATTGTATTAGTGAGATACTGACAATTGGAAATGGTAGAGACTATAAACACTTAAAAGAAGGTAATATTCCCGTGTATGGAACTGGTGGCTATATGTTATCTGTCAATGATTATTTGTATGAAGGTGAAAGCGTTTGCATAGGAAGAAAAGGCACAATTGATATGCCAATGTTTTTAACAGGAAAGTTTTGGACCGTTGACACTTTGTTTTACACACATAATTTCCGAAATATACTCCCAAAGTTCTGCTATTATTTATTTACAATGATAAACTGGCAACGGTATAATGAAGCATCTGGCGTTCCAAGCCTCTCTAAGGCAACCATAGAGAAAATCAAGGTGTCTGTTCCGAGTATAAATGAACAAGTATATATATGTTCAATACTTGATAGTGTTAATA
>DXOJ01000605.1 GCA_019412865.1 Bacteroides sp.
ATTTTCAGGCTCAAGTAGCGTATCTTATAACATGGTTTAATAGAGTAACAGTTTCGTTAACATTTAACATAAATCCATCGGATATTAACGAATATCCGATGGAGTAGATTCAGAGATTACTCATATCGTAATGAACGAGCAGGTTTGCTCATTATTATTTTCATTGTTTGGAAAGCCACTGTCACAAATGAAATGAACAGCATCAGCAATACAGGTACTATAAAGAACCACGCTTTGAGATCGGTACGGAAAGCATAATGGCTTAACCAGGCATTCATACTAAACCAAGCTACCGGAAGAGCTATAACAACCGCAATCAGAATCAACTGGAAAAATCCTTTGACCAACTGATAGAAAAGATTCCAGCGGGAAGCTCCCAACACTTTACGTATTCCCATCTCTTTGGTGCGGGTGGAACAGGAAAACATGACTAATACCCAAAGTCCGAGACAGGAAATAAAGATTGCCAATCCGGTGAACGAACCGATCATCGCTCCGAAAACCTCGTCTTGCCGATATTGGTGGTCGAAGAACTGATCGAGGAAGAAATAATCAAAGCTGGAATCCGCGAAATACTGATTCCATATCTCTTGCACTTGAGATACCAGTTCACGGGGATTTCCGGAAGCCATCACAACAGAGATATAACGTTGGGGCAACCAATCAATTTTATCTTTATGAATCAGCATGATAGGTGTATAGTTCTTACTCAACGCCTGCTGATGATAATCTTTCACCACTCCGATAATCTGCATTGGCGCATCGGTACATTCTACTGTTACCAACTCGCCTATCGCCTCATCATTGGAGGCAAATCCCAGATTACGTACAGCCGTTTCATTAATCACCAGTTTATCGACATCATCACCATATTCTTCGGAGAAACTTCTTCCGGCTACTATCTGCAAACCGTATGCATCTGCATAATCAGGATCACAAGCCAGCATTTCATAAAGACGGTTCTGCTTCAAAGCGTCATTGGTGCGACGATTGGAAAGGAATGTGGCCACTTCTTCGCCTGGTACGGCACCGGAGAAAGTAACCCGATGGACCAGAGGAAGACGCGCGATTGCTTTTTTCATTGCTTCCAACTTGATATTCTGCCCCTCTGTATGTCCCGGAAACTTAACCACTAATGTCTGGTTGGTTTTCACTCCCAAAGATTGATTGCGCATAAAATTCAGCTGTGCAAAAACAATCAATGTAACACAAAGTAAAATCATGGAAGCTGTATACTGGACAACCACCAGTACCTGACGGGTTCGGTCGCCTGACTTGCTATGCAAAAACTTCCCTTTCAACAAGGTTATAGGTTTGCGATTCAATAAAGCCAATGCCGGATAATACCCGGAAATAAATATTCCGGCTATGAAAACGAGAACCAGCAAAATCCACCAGTAATCCATGAACCAGACAGAAAACGTAACTGTACGTCCTACCAATTGGTTGAAATGTGGAAGAACCAGTTCTATTAATCCCACAGCTAATATGAAAGCTATCAGATTCATAACCAAGGCCTCAAACAGGAATTGATAAGTCAACTGTTGGCGGAAAGCTCCCACTACCCTGCGCACTCCCACTTCTTTAGCACGCTCCATCGAACGTGCTACGGTCAGATTGATATAGTTAATCCAGGCAATAGCCAGAATAGCGACAGCCGCAAAAATCAGGGCGATCATAGCAGAACGATTTCCTTTGGTTTCCGTCTCATAGCCTATCTGTGGGGTGAGATGTATATCTGCCAAGGGAATTAAAGACACGCCCCACGTCTTATTTTTCAGTGCTTCCTCTGTCTTGTATTTCTCCGCCATCACAGGAAATTCTTTTTCTATCTCCGCTTTTCTTTCCGGTGAGTCGAGCAAAACATACGTATAGGCTTCATGCTTATACCAGTATTCCTGCATATATTGAGGCAAAGAGGCATAGGAAATCAGAAAATTATAATGAATATGTGAGTTGGAGGGCATTTCTTTCATGACTCCGGTCACTTCGCACGATACTTTATCATACGTTCCGGTAAAGATCAGAATTTTGCCGATAGGGTCTTCATCTTTGAAATACTTACGGGCAATACGTTCGGTGATTATCACTTGCCGGGGCATGGAGAGACAAGTCTTTTTATCCCCTTTCAGAAGTTCGAAATCAAAAAGACGGAAGAAGCCCGGATCGGCATAGGCTATCTGATTCTCCCGTAATGTCAGTTCGCCATATTTCACAATCTGCTCCGGTTGGAGATGGGTAGCGATACGGGTATAATCTTCGATTCCGGCAAGATTCTCTTTCATGGCCGAGGCATATCCGAAAGAGCTGGTCGCCCAGTAATCGGTCAGGACTTCCCCCTCATGAAAAGTGCTTTGCACCCGATAAATATGGGCATATTTCGTGTGCATTTTATCAAAGCTGAACTCAAAAGTGACATAGGTTAGCATCAGTAATGCCGATGCCATTCCGATTGCCAATCCAAAGATATTGATGAAACTGAACTTCTTCCGCTTCATCAGATTCCGATAGGCACTATTCCAGTAATTCCCTATCATACGGTTTCGTTTTTAGATGACGTTTTCTTTTCCAGCGGACGGTTGATGTTTTCGGCTACAATCTGTCCGTCCAATAGTTGGATGACCCGGTGTGCATACTTCGCATCCCGCTGTGAGTGGGTGACGATAATGATCGTGGTTCCCTGACGATTGAGTTCGCTCAACAGTTCCATCACTTCGATGCCATTCACCGAATCCAGATTTCCGGTAGGTTCGTCGGCCAGCAGTAGTTTACATTCAGTCACTACGGCACGGGCAATGGCTACACGCTGTTGCTGCCCGCCGGATAACTGCTGGGGATAATGATTCGCACGATGTAACAGGTTAACTTTCTCGAGCACTTTGTTGACTCGTTCTTTCCGTTGGAGAGTCTTCATACCAAGATAGACAAGTGGCAGTTCCACATTCTCATACACGGTCAGTTCGTCAATCAGGTTGAAACTCTGAAAGATAAAGCCCAGATTGCCTTTCCGCAAAGCAGTCAACTGGTTTTCAGTCATTTTATCGACTTGTTTCCCTTCAAAAAAGTAAGAACCGGAAGTCGGAGAATCCAATGTACCGAGAATATTCAGCAAGGTGGATTTGCCGCATCCTGACGGTCCCATTATCGCTACAAATTCTCCTTGTTCCACCTGTAAGGTGACATCATTCAATGCTTTTGTCTGCACCTCTTCTGTGGTGAAAAGCATAGATAGTTTTTCTGTTTTAATCATAATAATTATTCATTATTTTAGTATTAGTTTCTCATTGTCTCCAAATA
>DXOJ01000606.1 GCA_019412865.1 Bacteroides sp.
CTTATTCAGACTCTCAAAGATATTTGGCTAAACACAGGTTTTTGCAAGTGCCCCAGTGTCGGTCCGGAAATTCCGGAAGGCTTCGAGGATTTTCATCAGGGCATCGAGAACGCCGCACCGTTTGTACGTCCCCGCCATGCGAACACTAACGACGATATTTCTCTGATGTATTTTACTTCCGGTACTACCGGTGAGCCTAAGATGGTGGCACATGACTTTACTTATCCGTTAGGCCATATCGTTACCGGCAGCCTTTGGCACAATCTAGATGAAAACAGCCTTCACCTCACCATTGCCGATACCGGCTGGGGAAAAGCGGTATGGGGAAAACTCTACGGACAGTGGATTGCCGGAGCCAATATCTTCGTCTACGACCACGAGAAGTTTACCCCAGCAGCTATTCTGGAAAAAATCCAGGAATATCATGTCACCTCTCTCTGTGCACCTCCTACCATCTTCCGGTTCCTGATTCACGAAGACCTGACAAAGTTTGATTTATCTTCACTCAAATACTGTACTATTGCCGGAGAAGCATTGAACCCTGCTGTATTTGAAACTTTCAAGAAACTGACAGGTATCAAACTGATGGAAGGTTTCGGACAAACAGAAACAACCCTTACCATCGCCACTATGCCGTGGATGGAACCGAAACCGGGAAGTATGGGACTGCCAAATCCTCAATATGACGTAGATTTGATCGACCATGAAGGCCGTTCTGTTGAAGCCGGTGAGCAAGGACAAATCGTAATCCGTACCAGCAACGGCAAGCCTCTCGGACTTTTCAAAGAATACTACCGGGATGCGGAACGTACTCACGAAGCTTGGCACGACGGAATTTATTATACCGGTGATGTTGCCTGGAAAGACGAAGACGGATACCTGTGGTTTGTCGGTCGCGCAGATGACGTTATCAAGAGCTCCGGCTACCGCATCGGCCCATTCGAAGTGGAAAGTGCATTGATGACTCATCCGGCTGTTGTGGAATGTGCCATTACCGGAGTACCCGATGAGATTCGTGGTCAGGTGGTAAAAGCTACGATTGTTCTATCTAAAGACTATAAGAATCGTGCCGGAGAAGAACTGATTAAGGAGTTACAGAACCACGTGAAGAAAGTGACTGCTCCTTATAAATACCCGCGTGTGATTGAGTTCGTGGAAGAACTTCCGAAGACAATCAGCGGTAAGATCCGCCGGGTGGAGATTCGCGAAAACGATAAGAAGTAAATCATAAACAACTCTAATCAATAGAAGAACGATATTACAGATGATGTAATATCGTTCTTCTCATATCTACCCAACAATAAAATTCAACAGAAATAATATGATAGTTCCTGTTTATTTGAAACTCTCTTTTTTCCAATAATTATGTCCTTCAATAATATGACTGTTATTAGCTTTATAAAAATCCTTCACAGGAGTCATCTGAAAACAATCATTAATAATAGCATTATCGACATCTTCAAAAGTAACAATCGGTTGTTGGGTAACAGGATACTTCGATCTAACATTATTCAGAACAATCTGCTTACACTTACTGAATTGCCACGGTGAACCAGTCTGCGAAGAGAAATCCACATTATCAAAACGAATATCTTCAGCAATATCAACTATAAATCCTATTTCCGCTTTCATATTAATATTTGAAAAGGACAAGCCTTGTACAGGCATTTCTTCAATCCCTTTAATATAACCAATTTGCTTAATATCAGAACCTGTAATATTGCTTAAATGAATGTTCCGGAAAACAGGAGTCCGCTCACTGACAGGCTCCATTTTTGATTCTTTATCATAGAACAAATCAAAAATGAAAGCATTCCGCTGAATATTCTTCATAACGATATTATCTACCCGAAGTTCTTCAACGACTCCTCCTCTCCCACGAGAAGATTTCAAGCGAATACCGGAATCCGTGCCATCGAAAACACAATTAGAAATTGTAACTCTTCTTACACCGCCTGACATTTCACTACCAATAACTACCCCTCCATGACCGGAAAGCATAACACAATTAGTTATCGTTATATTTTCACATGCCTTTCCATATTTCCGTCCATCAGCATCACGCCCCGATTTAATTGTGATACAATCATCCCCCACACTAATAAAACAATCAGAAATACGTACATTCCGGCAAGAAGAAGGGTTTATTCCATCTGTGTTAGGACCTTTGGGATCTTTTGAAGGGTTATATATCGTCACTCCATGCACTGTTACATTATCACAAAAAGCCGGATTTATGGTCCAAAAAGGAGAATTGACAATTCTCACATTCTCTATCAACACATTGTTACATTCATAAAACTGAATAAAAGGAGGACGAAACATACGACGCTCTAAAGAAGGTTTATAATAATCCGAGATTTCCAGTTCTTCATTAGCCTCTTCCCACATTCGTTGTAGTTTATTCAAAGCAGGCAGTTTTCCTCCGTTCTTTTTAATCAGTTCCCGTGTTTCTTTCTCCCAGCTCCACCATTTAAATCCATTACCGTCCAATGTTCCACGCCCGGTTATAGTCAAATTCTCCGCATCATGCGCATAAATCAGGGGAGACAAAGTATTCATCACTGTACCTTCCCAACGAATCTTCACAAAAGGAAGATAATCTTCAAAACGATCTGAAAAACGAAGAACAGCTCCGGACTCCACATACAAAGTTATATTACTTTACCCGTTGGCGGAATTAATTATCTAATAAGATGTTTTCAAATAAGTTGTACATAT
>DXOJ01000607.1 GCA_019412865.1 Bacteroides sp.
CCGTTGATGTGTTGGTATTTCTTTTCATTCTTGTACCAGTCGATCAGTGGGGCAGTCTGTGAATGATATACGTGCAGACGTTTTTTGATGGTCTCTTCATTATCATCAGCACGACCGGAATCCTTACCACGTTTAATCAGACGTACCATCAGTTCTTCTTCCGGAACATCCAGGTCAACCATTACAGAAACATCCTGTCCTCTTTCTGCCAACATTTTCTTTAATGCTTCAGCTTGTGCAATTGTTCTTGGGAAACCGTCGAAAATTACACCTTTGCTATCTTTGAAGCTGTCGAATACGCTTGCCAGAATATCAATCATTAATTCATCAGGAATCAATTGACCTTGGTCGATGTAACCTTTAGCAGTTTTACCCAGTTCTGTGCCATTCTTGATTTCAGCACGCAATACATCTCCTGTTGAGATGTGATTGATTCCATACTTTTCTACAATACGTTCGCTCTGTGTTCCTTTTCCTGAACCCGGAGCACCGAAAATTACGATGTTCAACATTTTGTTATTTACAATTTAACGATTTACTATTTACCATTAAAACTGGTACCTATTTAATATTAACTGTTTAATCTACTACTGTATAAATATCGGGATAGTTACGTCCGAAACCATCATAATCCAATCCGTAACCAACGATAAAGTCGTTCGGGATTTCCATTGCTACATATTCGATGTTCAGATTGACCTTGAGCTTTTCAGGCTTCACAAGCAGAGAAGCAATATGGATTGCTTCAGGGTTGCGTGTACCCAGTGTATCCAACAGGCGTTGCATGGTCAGCCCGGTATCCACAATATCTTCCACAATAACTACTGTGCGTCCGGCAATGTCTTCATTCAGTCCGATCACTTCCTTAATCACTCCCGAGGAAGTCACTCCCTGATAAGAAGCCAGTTTCACAAACGAAATCTCGCAAGGGATGGTGATATGCTTCAACAAGTCGGCGGTAAACATAAATGAACCGTTCAACACACTAAGGAAGAGCGGATTCTTACCTGCCAAGTCGCGGTTGATTTCGTTCGCTACGCGAATCACTTCTTTTTGAATATCCTGTTCCTTAATAGAAACAGTGAACTGTTTGTCTTTTATCTGAATGGTATCCATAACCGGTAATTTTAAAAATAACCTTGCAAAAATACGATTTTTTATTCTACCCCGTGCATCATCTTCTGTAATTTCTTCGAGAGAAGGAACAGAATCAATGAAGCAACACCGGACATGACAACGAATACCATAAAGAAATCGTACATGGTAGCAATCTGATAACCAAGGATTGATTTCACTTTTCCGGCTTCCGGATAAAGTCCGCTCAACATGCCTGCAAATTTATTGGCTGTGGCAGTAGACAGATACCAGATTCCCATCATCAAAGAGGCGAAGCGTAGCGGACTCAACTTATTTACCATTGAAAGTCCGATAGGTGACAAGGCTATTTCACCCATTGTATGAATAAAGTAAAGTCCTGTCAGCCAAATCATACTTACCTTCACTCCGGGGATGGCATCTTTCACTCCGAAACAGATGAAAAGATAACCTAAAGAAAGAAGTAGCAAGCCAATCGCTTGTTTGGTAGGAGAAGCAGGTTCCATCTTTCGTTTGTTAAGGAAGCTCCACACACCCGGCATTATATATGCCAGAACAACAACAAACAGAGGATTGAAGGATTGAAACCACGAAGCCGGCATTTCCCAACCTAAAATATCGCGGTTGGTCTGTTCGGAGGCAAAAAGGGTTAAAGAGGCTCCTGCCTGTTCGTAAGCCGCCCAGAAGAAAATGACAAAGAAAGCTACTATATAGATAACAAAAATACGGCTACGTTCGATCTTGGTTAATGATCCGTCCAGCAGGATGAGGACAGGGAAAACAATGCAGGCGGTAAAAATACCGATGCTCACCCAATCACCCTCAAAAGCATAATTAAAGAAGGCTATTAAAGCAACTGTAAGAATAGTGATTACAAGGGTATTACGTATCTTGGTACGCTTATCCATCTTCGGGTGTGAGATATGCTCGGCTATCTCCTCTTTCTTTTCACGTTTGGCATCGGGAATAATACCGATTGGTTCTCCGGAGGGAGAGAAAAGATATTTATTCTTTTGAGTTTCAAAAAGTACAACGGTGAACAGTGTCATGATTCCGGCTGCAAGAAATCCCCATTTAAAGTCGTGCGGATCACCGGTATCACCCAGATAACCACAAATCAAAGGGGCGGCAAAGGAACCGACATTCACTCCCATATAGAAAATGGTATATGCAGCATCCAGCCGTCTGTCTCCCGGTTCGTAGAGTTGCCCCACGAGAGAAGAAACGGTAGGTTTGAAACAACCATTTCCCAAGATCAGGAATCCGAGTCCGCCATACATCATCCAGTGAGCAAGTTCCGTATTATCCAAAGTAGAGGCACTCATGAACATCAGGAATTGTCCGACTGCCATCATCACTGCTCCCCAAAACACAGAGCGACGGATTCCCCAATATTTATCAGCAATGTATCCGCCAATCAAAGGAGTTAAATAGACTAATCCGGTATAGCTACCATAAATGGATGCTGCCGCTTCTTTGTCAAACAATAATGCCTGTGTCAGGAAGAGAATAAAGATCGCGCGCATACCGTAGTAACTGAAACGCTCTGCCGTGCTTGTCGCGAAAATCAGATAAAGGCCTTTCGGATGCCCTTTCAATGCACTCATAAATTTATGTGTTTAGTAGTTTATGGGGTGCAAAGGTACGAAAAATAGATTAAATGCTTTAAAAAAAGAAAGTTCTTATCAAACAGGAATACAGGGGGAATAATAAAAAT
This sequence comes from Bacteroides sp., assembly GCA_019412865.1. Taxonomy (GTDB): domain Bacteria; phylum Bacteroidota; class Bacteroidia; order Bacteroidales; family Bacteroidaceae; genus Bacteroides. The sequence continues at coordinate 2,813 of DXOJ01000607.1, forward strand.
GAGCATAAAAAATCCTACCGGTCCACTTCATTATTTTTTTAGCTGTATAAATAACAAAATGGAGATCCATCTTACATGCAGGTTACTTACCACTTTAGCCAAAAGTAAATTCGACATTTTCGACACTGGCAAAAAGCATTCCTTCCCTCTTCCTCAAAAAGACTTTGCTTTCTCTAGCCAGCCAACCAATAGCAAGAGCTACGTCTTCGAACGTCAAACCTAATTCACGGCACAAATCGAATATGGAAAGTTCACCTTTTTCATTTAAGATGCGCCATACTTTCCCGGCATTCAAGCCAATCTTTGTCTTTTCCATCATGCAAACTTTAGAAGATTAAACAATCTATTATTT
>DXOJ01000608.1 GCA_019412865.1 Bacteroides sp.
AATTTCCATGATACCAGCCAATAGCATCATGTTATAATGCCCTCGTGACACACCGACCAAATTATTGTCCAAGTAGTAATATCCTTCAGTAAAGATGCCCTTAATGGCCTCCCATTGCGAGAGCATATAGTCAACCGCTCCCGCCATCTCACTTTTGGGAAGCAAGTCAGGCTTACTCTTTATCCTGAGCAGTTCCCGTTTTATTTCGCTAAGTATCTGCGGCGCATACCTTTTCCGGTGCCTGAGGTTATCCTTGTCTGTCCATCCCTGTCGACCAACACAGTGTTCATGTTCTTTTTGATACAGCTTGTTCGTCAGTTCAACGATCTTTTGTGCGTCCGGTTCCTCCTGTACCTCAAGGAACTTCCTTTTGACATGCTGCAGGCAGGCGATTCTTTTAATTCCCGGATAGGCGTCACTTTCCAATTTTCTATACGGACTGTATGCGTCACTTTGTACTGTCCCCTCATATTCGGAAAGAAGGTCAAAAAGCACCTTCCCGCTACGGGAGCCATTCTCGTAGAGGTACAGTATCAATTTCTGCTTGACCGCGACGGCCGCCCAGATATACCCCTGCCTTACCCCTTTGCCTCTACTGTTCTTCTCTTCCACAAGGACTTTGTGGTAACTTTCATCACAACAAAGATAAGAGTCTTCAAGCACGGCCATTCTCAACGCCCTGTAAAGGTTTTCCAACACTTCGGCCGCTCTGCCCAGCAGGTGATGCGCGGTGGGCTTTTCAAGCTCAAATCCGCTTTCACGGAAGAAGCCGATAATCCGCTCCACACTCATAGAGTAGATATAGCGCAACTGGCATAAACCCGCTACAAAAGATCCGTCGTAGTTTGAGTTAAGGAAAGGTGCCTGGGGAGCGGAACCGCAGAAGACTGTTCCGTTTAAACTATAAATGTTTTGCCGGTAGACAAGCTTTTCAAATTTCGGAGGAGTGTAGACATAACGGATAGAATCACGGTATCCCATGAATTTGGCAAGGGATATGCTGAAAAGGGGATGTTCGGGATTGACTTCGATTACCTTCTCTTCCAGTTCAAAATGCTCCTTGCGTTTGGATTTATTGTTTCCCCGCTCTTTGGGAGAAGGGCATGGACGGGAGGGAGCCGTCTGCCGGACCGCCTCCGCTTTACCCGGTACCTGCTTTTCAGACTCGTTGCTTATAAGTTTGCCTAAGCCACGACTGATGTTCTCCTGTTTTTTCAGTTTACCATTTTTCAAGGTCAACGCCTCTTCTAATGAATGGACACTTTCGGTTAATTGCCGGACCTGCATCGTCAATTCGCAGATAAGCAGCTGCCCATGCTCCTCACGCCTGGCAGCCGCTTCAAGCTGTTCTTTTAAAGATCTGATTTGATCCTCCAGAAGTTCTATGAGCCGGTCCTTTTGCATGTGTCAAAAATAAGAAAAAAGAACCGGAAGACAAAGAAATTAGCGAAGTATTTGCAATGTAATATATTGATATACAGATTATTACATCTGTATATTACTTCAACCGGAACCGTTTCCTGCATTTGGCAGACCGGAGCGAGACGCCCTGCATTATCAAAAGAAAAGTCTTCCAGGAGAGCTCATAAGACCCTGTATCGGGATTAAAACGGGGAACCTCAAAGGTACCTTCTTCCAGTCGTTTCTGATAGAGAATAAAACCGTCCGTATCCCACCGCAAAATTTTAACCATGTCACGTTTGCGGGAGAAAAACACAAATACATCACCCGAAACAGGAGAAAGGGACATGTCGGACTTGACAAGCCGGTAAAGTCCGGTCATGCCTTTACGCATATCAACATAATGCTGGCACAGATAATAATGCATGCCATCGGTTAAAGCAAACATGACTTTTCCTCCTGAATTTTACTGTTATAACGGTCGATAAAACGGCTGACGCTAAAAGAACTGCCTTGCTTGATAGAAACAGTCACTCCGTCAGGGAAAGTGATGGTAACCCCGTAAAGCATATCCGGAGAGGAGGAAGGGGAAGAGCAGACCGGAAGCAAACGGCTGAAAGAGGATGCAGGTTCTTTAGCGGTGGTGACGGAAGAGGAGGGACGCAACTCACGGATACTGATGCCGTGACGGGAAAGCCAAAGACACATACCATGGTAGTTGACATGTCGTTCACGGCAATAACTACGAAGAGTTAAGGCAGGAGAAGAACATAAACAGGATTTATAATCCGATAAGGTACGGGTGTACAAGTCATGTGCAGTCATAAGATGTGTTTTTTTATTATGACGCAAAGCTAAAAGGAAAAATTAAGATAGAAAATATGGCATCGCCGAGACGCTTACGATAAATGATGGAAATACTATGAGAAATACCATTTTACAGTTTATTTCTCATAGCATTATATTATTGATTTACAAACAAATACCATACCACTTATGAGAACATGAGAAATGAAAATGAAAAATCATTTGCAGGAGAACTTGAATTCAACGAAAGGTTATTTTTTAGGAAAGAGCAAAAAAGAAAGAGATAAATCAGGAATCCGGCCGAATCCATATACCGTATACCGACCGACCGAGCAAAATTCCTTTTCAGTTGTTATTCATATATATCATAGTATACACAATAAAAGTCAATATCATGGAGAAGAATATTTTTCAGTTAGATAATGAGCAACTCAAAGAAATTGCCCGTTCATTCAAAGCAAAAGTAGAAGAGGGATTGAACACTGAAAATGCAGAGATACAATGCATTCCAACTTTTATCACTCCGAAAGCAAGTAGTATTAATGGTAAATCATTAGTGCTTGATTTGGGAGGAACCAATTATCGGGTGGCAATCGTTGACTTCAGTAAAGTTCCTCCAACCATTCACCCAACAATGGTTGGAAGAAAGACATGTCGGTTATGAAATCTCCCGGCTATACCCGCGAGGAGTTATTCAAAGAATTGGCAGACATGATTACCGGAATAAAACGGGAGAAAGAAATGCCAATCGGATATTGCTTTTCTTATCCGACAGAGTCTGTGCCAAGCGGAGATGCCAAACTCTTACGCTGGACAAAAGGAGTTGACATAAAAGAGATGATCGGAGAAGTGGTAGGGAAGCCTTTGCTGGACTATCTAAACGAAAGAAATAAAATCAAGTTTACGAATATAAAAGTGCTTAATGACACCGTAGCCAGTTTATTTGCAGGACTTACCGACAGCAGTTACGATGCATATATAGGTCTGATTGTGGGAACAGGCACCAATATGGCTACTTTTATTCCGGCTGACAAAATTAAGAAGTTAAGTCCGTCACATAAGGTCGATGGATTGATTCCCGTTAATCTGGAGTCGGGGAACTTCCATCCGCCATTCCTCACCGCAGTAGATAATACGGTAGATGTAATCTCCGACAATCCGGGAAGACAACGTTTCGAGAAAGCTGTATCCGGCATGTACTTGGGAGACATTCTAAAAGCGACTTTCCCTCTGGAAGAATTTGAAGAAAAATTCGATGCACAAAAGCTTACCTCTATCATGAACTATCCCGATATTTATAAAGAAGTGTATGTGCAGGTAGCACAGTGGATATATGGCAGATCGGCGCAATTGGTTGCAGCTTCACTTACAGGGCTTATCATGTTGCTAAAGTCATACAATAAGGAGATAAGGAGAATTTGCCTGGTTGCCGAAGGAAGTCTTTTCTGGAGCAAGAACAGAAAAGATAAAAACTATAATATGATTGTCATGGAGAAATTACGGGAACTCTTCAGTTTATTTGGTTTGGAAGACGTAGAGATCGACATAAAAAGTATGAATAATGCCAATCTGATAGGAACAGGTATTGCGGCATTATCCTGACACGTTCTAATTTGTCATTGCACGGCAGGTCCTCAATCGCCTGTTCATAAAAATTCGATGCTGTATCAAATTTACTGATACAGCATCGAACCTATTTCAGACTTATTAAATCCGGTTCAATATTTAGATAGAATATAGAACCTAAAGTAGCTATTATTTGATCTTCAGTGCAAAACCGCCTCCGGGTGCCAAATGAATCTTCAACTTACTGTCATTCTTTATCCGGAAAGATTCACATTTATAATCACGTCCAACCCGGTGGGCATTCACTCCATCCTTAAATAATGTAGCATCGTATGTCTTGTCGCCCAAGAAGGAACAATCTACTTCAATATCACGTGCCGTCCAATCGGTAATTCCACCTACATACCAGACATTTCCTGCCCGGCGTGCCGTTACGATGTACTCTCCCATTTTGCCATCAAGCACGATACTTTCATCCCATACGGTCGGAATATTGGCAATAAATTCGGTCGATTCCAGTTCGCGCATATAGTTGCTTGGCGCATCGCACAGCATATTGAAAGGAGACTCGAATACCACATACAGAGCAAGTTGGCGACAGCGAGTTCCCTGGCTCATAGGTTCCGAGTTACAAGGATAATAGTTACCTTTCGAAGCATTACGCATCGCGCCTTGGGTGTAATCCATCGGACCGGAAACCTGACGGGTGAAAGGCAACAGTACGTCATACTTCACCTGATCGACCGAAGCCGGACTCCATTTCATCTGTTCCAAGCCATTAACCCCTTCAAAGTTCAACACATTCGGATAGGTACGATTCAAGCCGGCCGGTTTATGCGTTCCATGCAAATCGAGAATCAATTTATATTTAGCACACATTTCGGCAGCCCGATAATTGAATGCTGTCATATACTGATCGTCACGATCCATAAAATCGACCTTAAAGCCTTTGACTCCCATGTCGGCAAAATAACGGCAAACGTTCTCCATATCACGATCGAAGGCATAATAACCAGCCCAAAGAATGATACCTACATTTTTGGAAGCTGCATAATCTACCAGTTCTTTCAGATTAATATCTTTCACTACTTGCATCAAATCCGCCTGCAGGTTGACTGCCCAACCTTCATCAAGGATTACATATTCTATTCCGTTTGCAGAAGCGAAATCAATATATGCTTTATAAGTCGGATTATTTACTCCGGTGATAAAATCAACGCCATCCAAGTTCCAGTTATTCCACCAATCCCATGCCACTTTACCGGGTTTGATCCATGAAATATCCGTCAGACGGGAAGGAGCAGCCAACAAATAGCTCAAGTTGCTTGCCGCCAAATCTTTATCGGAAGTGGTAACAATGCTCATTCGCCATGGAAAACTTCGGGGGTTATCTACTTTGGCAATGTAAGCTTCACGCTCTTTCACCAACATCTGAAGTTGATTGTGTCCGCCCTGCACCGTCTTCTTGGGATAAGGAGCGAATTGACCCGTCAACCGGTTTTCCCCTTCAGCAGCAGATAAATAGAGACCGGGATAATTCTCCAAACCGGATTCTGTGATACAAATCTTGACACCTTCACCAGCATCCACTACTAACGGCAGAAACATCAAACGTTTTTTATTCAGTTTCGATAATCGATCAGTAGTATAAGTGTTCTCGAAAGAATTGAAATATTGGGATTCGTAATCACCGTCTTTCCCCGCTTTTACATACGGAACAGAGGCTACCATATCGGACGGGAAACGGTAATCTACAGTTTCATCCACTACATTGAAAGGTTTCTTCGACCGGCTGACAAAGCGATATGCAATACCATCATTGTAAGCACGAAACTCTACGTTCCAATCTTTCTTAAACCGGAGAGTCAGTTCATTATAGTAATCTCTTAGTTCGTTGGCGCGATAGAAAGGAGAAGGAACCATCTGATCTACTTTTTTCCCGGAAGTGCCGGCCAACTTTGCTTTCTCTCCCCAAACTTCTCCATTATCCAATGTCATTGAAATTGAAGAAGAAGCCAGTATCTGACGTCCGTCACAATGGATGTCATAAGTCAACTTATCACCGACGGTAATAGTTGTTTGGAGTTTCCCATCCGGAGAGTTCAAGGTAAATTGTTTTTGTGCTTGTACCGTAAGCGTACATGCGACAACACATAGAAATAATAAAATCTTCAGTTTTTTCATGGTTTTAATTATAGTAGTTATCAAATCATAAGAAGAATGATGCAAAAATAAAATAATATATGGTAGTAACCTATATGAAAACTAAAAAACAGAAATGAAAAATGAATACGAGATTCTATCTTCTTCCTGTCAGAGATTTTATGCAATCGACTTCTTCCTGCTGAAAAGGTACTCCGTTAGAACGATAAATATCATGGAACCATAACTCCGGCTCTTCTCCCGACGGAATCACTTCATCCCAAGCAAAAATAGTATTTGTCTTTCCTGCAACAAATCCCCAATTAATAGCTCCGGTCTTTTCTTTTTTCATCAGAGGAAGGACATTGCAAAAACGGCTGTCATTGCGGCGGGCCATATATTCGGTACAGATCAACGGACGGTTAAGCATCTTTAGAAACTTGATGCACTCGGCATGCTGTGCCTCATTATCGTAATTATGATAAGAGATAATATCCGAATGATTCAGCATAAATGCATTCAGAACATTCTTGCGGGGAGAATTATAGTCCCAGACACCGGCAGTAATCGGTTGTGACGGTTTACAGTCGCGTACCCAGCGAAAAACATTGGTCAATAAAGACAAAGAGGTTTCCTCGTGTTTACTATTTCCGGGTTCATTATACAAATCCCACATCAATATCCGGTCATCATGAGCGTAAGTGCGTATAATATCTTTGACATACTCTTGTAGAAAAGGATACAAAGTCAGTGTATCCTTGCGCAAGCTGCACGAAGAGTCCTGTACCCATCCGGAATTATGAACTCCCGGCTTCGGTTCTGGTTGTTTGCCATAAGCAGATTCAGCATTCCAACAGTCATCAAAGAATACAAACATAGGACGAATTGAGTACTTCTTACAAATATTCAGAAATTCATCCATACGTTTTTTCATGCCTTTCGCATCGTTTTTCCATACTACACTGCTTAAGAAAACCCGTAAGGTATTAAAACCCAGATCATGTGCCCATGACAGTTCTTTATCTATTTGTTTAGGATTGAAAGTATCCGCACTCCACATTTCTATCTGATTGATTGCTGTTGCCGGAATATAATTGCAACCTATCAGCCAATCCTGGTCGTCATACCATTTCTGTATTTTCTCTTCTGACCAACGATCATTGTTTGAGGAGTTGCACTCCTGCGTACAAGCATTTATACATATCCCCACTAAAAAGAATAAAAATGCAACACTAACACACCATTTATTTTTCATGCTATTTCAATTGATTAATATACAAGTCTATTTATTTTAATTTTCACCTTTGAGTTATACTGTATCCATCATTCAGCTCTAAACCGCTTGGTTTGTACATCACGGGAGTTCGATCCTACCATGACATCAAATTC
>DXOJ01000609.1:0-5623 GCA_019412865.1 Bacteroides sp.
ATTATGAATAAACGACTAATCGCAGAACGTTTTTCAAAAGCTATCACTACCTATCCAAAGGAAGCAAACGTGCAACGGCAAATAGCAGGTAAAATGATTCGTTTGCTTACAGAACACATACCTTCTCCCTGTTCGAAAGTAATTGAATTTGGCTGCGGAACCGGTATTTACTCCCGTATGCTGCTCCAAGCCCTCCGTCCGGAAGAGTTATTACTTAATGACCTTTGCCCCGATATGAAATATTGCTGTGAGGACTTATTAATGAAGAAGCAGGTTTCTTTTCTTCCGGGAGATGCCGAAACAGTCTCTTTCCCCACCGAAAGTACATTGATAACTTCCTGCTCCGCCTTGCAATGGTTCGAATCACCAGAAAACTTTTTCGAAAGGTGTAATACCCTACTCAATAATCAGGGTTATTTTGCTTTTAGCACTTTTGGAAAAGAAAACATGAAAGAAATACGCGAACTTACCGGCAACGGACTTCCTTATCGTTCACGGGAAGAGCTCGAAGTAGCTTTGTCACCCCATTTTGACATACTGTATTCAGAAGAAGAGCTTATCCCGCTTTCGTTCGAAGACCCGATAAAAGTACTATATCACTTGAAGCAAACCGGAGTCAATGGCTTATCAACGCAATCCTCTCCTACCGGAAAACAAGAGAACGATTTGTGTTCATCAGACAACAATTCAAAGAATAATTCAAGAACTAATTCTAAGAACAATTCTAAGAACAATTCTAAGAACAATCTCCCCCAACAACAGTGGACTCGTCGTGACTTGCAACTCTTCTGTGAACGTTACACGCAGGAATTTACTCAGGGCACTTCTGTGTCCTTAACATATCACCCTATTTATATCATAGCAAAAAAGAAAAAAGTATGAAACAGAATGTATATTTCGTAAGCGGTATCGACACTGATGCCGGAAAAAGCTATGCCACCGGCTTTCTAGCTCGTGAATGGAACAAGAACGGGCATCGCACCATCACCCAGAAATTTATTCAAACGGGAAATGTAGGTCATTCCGAAGATATTGACCTACATCGGCAAATCATGGGAATCCCTTTCACCAAAGAAGACCAAGAGGGACTAACCATGCCGGAGATTTTCTCTTATCCCGCCTCTCCGCATCTTGCTTCCCAGCTGGATAACCGCCCCATCGACTTTGATAAAATAAAACGTGCGACCGAAGAATTGAGTGAACGGTATGACTCTGTTTTACTTGAAGGAGCAGGCGGCCTTATGGTTCCCCTGACAACTGAACTTTTAACCATTGACTACATCGTCCAAGAAAAATATCCGCTTATCTTTGTTACTTCGGGCAAACTGGGGAGTATCAATCATACCCTGCTTAGTCTCGAAGCAATACAAAAACGCGGCATTGTACTAGATACCGTATTATATAATTTATATCCTACCGTAGAAGACAAGACGATTCAGAATGATACAATGGAATTTATCCGGACCTGGCTGAAAAAGTATTTTCCGGAAACGAAGTTTATACTGGTTCCGGAAATAAAAAAGAATCTATAGAAAAGTAATCACCGACTACTTTCACTCAACAACAATCGTACTCTTTTGTGGATTATGGCTATCATAAGTAACTTTCACCGGATACATATAGCCATAATCCTTTTTTTAAACAGTAGTCGAATATTTATCTAAAGCCTTTCTCAATGTTCTTTCCGAAATCGGTTTGGTCACAAAGTCATTACAACCCATCTCCAATGCCAATTCTTTATCCGCCTCAAAAGCATAAGCCGTCAAAGCAATGATTGGAATTTCTTTAGAATAAGAGCGGATAATATGGGTTGCTTCCAGTCCATCCATACGCGGCATTTTTACATCCATCAGGATTAAGTCCGGTTGGTACTGCTTATACATTTCGATAGCTTCCACTCCGTCTTTAGCCCAAAGCAATGTATATTCCCTGCCAATCAGATTCTTCAGCAAGATAAAATTGCTCTCCACATCTTCTGCTACCAGAATCTTCTTAATCTGTTGTACACGATTGACTGTATTTCCTTTAGATACCACTTTCGACTCTTTAAAGAATTTACCATGCTCTCCGGTTTCTTCATAAGGGATCGTGAAATAGAATGTGGAGCCTTTACCCAGTTCGGAAGTCACCCCTATTTCTCCACCGATTTTTTCGATAATCATCCGACAGATAGACAGACCTAATCCTGTCCCTTGGGCAAAAGAGTTCAGTTTGACAAAACGCTCGAAGATATGATCTACCTTTTCCGGTTCTATCCCTATTCCTGTATCCTTTACATACACACGAATATCTTTATCCATTCGTCCAAAACCAAAACGGATCTCTCCTTCATAGGTAAACTTACTTGCATTAGTCAGGAAATTCGTTATCACCTGCATGATACGGTTCTGATCTCCCTCCATGAGCAAATCCTCCTCCTCATTATCAAAGACAAGAGTTACCCCTTCTTTCACACGTTCTTTATGAACAGTATAAATTGTTCGGCAGACCTCTCCCAGATTCATTGGACGTTTGATATATTCCAGTGTCCCGGCTTCTATCTTCGATAAATCCAGAATATCATTAATCAATTGCAACAAAATATCCGAATTCTGATTGATTATATCCGAATAGAGTTTTTTCTCTTCAGCAGTTTCGGCAGAAGGCAATAACTGGGAGAATCCTACAATAGCATTCAGCGGAGTCCGGATCTCATGGCTCATGTTAGCAAGGAAAGCGCTTTTCAATCTGTCGGATTGCTCCGCTTTAATCCTTGCCCTAATCAGTTCCTGCTCAATATTCTGAAGATTAGTAATATCCCATGAAATGCCAATCAGCAACGGTTTACGTCCCTCCATCGGTACAAGTGCTTTCAAAGTCTGCACGATACGCGCTTCTCCATTAGCGGACAAATAAGTTTCCTGCATATCAATGCGCTTATGAGTCTGAAGTAATTCTAAATCATCTTTACGGAATTTCTCCGCATCTCCATGCACCGGAAATATTTCATAATCCGTATGCCCGATAGCTTTAGACGCCGGAATACCTGAATGATCGGCAAATGCCTTATTCCAATACAAATATCTAAAATCATCTTCCGGGTCCTTCACACACAAATAGACCGGAATATTATTTAAAATACCATCCAACAATAAATTCAGTTCACGGAGTTCATCGCGTTTCTTGATAACATCGGTAATGTCCTGCATAAAGAACCAGGTGAGTTCCTGATTATTTTCACGAATCAGGAAAGTAGATACCTGATGTACTCTCTCCTTCGTATGCCCGTAAGGTATATAAGCCGCCCGATAAGCCAGACTTCCTTCATGATCGCGTATCACCTGGAGCTTTTGTTCCCATGCCTCCTTGTCGGTCATAGAGACACGCAAATCATATATTTTTTGTGTACCCAACTCCTGCGTTACACCGTATTCTTCTATAAATTGCTTATTTGCATAAACCAGCGTTCCATCTTCCGCCACAGCAAGAATACTGTCACTCACCTTATCAAGCACACTTTTAAAAACTTCCAATTGTCTTTGGGTAGCCACTCGTTCCGTTATGTCACGACACATAATCAGCACGTATTCCTCATCCAACGGAAAAATACGGTTCTCGTAATAATGGCGTTCACCATTAAAATCCAGTTCGTGATGTGCAGTTGAAACAGTTCCGGTGGTGATAGCCTGACGCATATTGGAGTGAATATTCTGATACGCTTCCGGTGGAACCATATCCTGCATGCGCATCCCTCTAAAATCCTTGTTTGATATTCCTACATGGTTGGTTTCTTCATTGGAAACAACTTCAATGCCTACCTCACTCTGATTGAAGACAGTCAGCATATCGGGAAGAGAGTCTAGTATTCTAACAGCATATTTCTCTTTAAAACTAACAGGACGATCGCTATGCTTCTCATCCCTAAGAACAGAAAGTTCTTTTCTAAGCTGCTCGTTTTCTTTTTTAAGTGCTTCTAACTGTTCTAGTAATGCTTCTTTGCTTTGTTCGATGCTCATGATGTAACGGGGTAAATACGTACTTATCTGCCAAAAGTAAATATTTTTTTGAATAAAAGCATGTATTTACCCCGTTTTTTTCAAAGAATTACTCAATTACCATAATCCTGTCGTTCAATCCCACCTTCATGCCATCTTCCACGAATACTTCTTTCACAACTCCATCCGTCACCGAACGTATCTCATTCTCCATTTTCATCGCCACCAATACACAAAGCGGATCACCCCGCTTCACGAGATCTCCCTTCTTTACATACGTCTTCAGGATAACTCCCGGCATCGGTGCCTGTACCACCTGACGCCCTACGGATTCAGCAGCAGTGCGGGCATTATGTATCTTCTCCATTTCTCCCTGCAATTCAATCTGATAAAGCTCCCCTTTATTCATAATCGTATACGAATTATTGGAAGAAGGAGAAATCTGCACTCCATGCGAATGATGATCGATGATGATCGAATGGATAGAGTCGCCACCCATGTTATAATCGACCTCATATATCTTACCATTGACTGCAATCTTCTTGATTGGTCCGTCCTCCAGAATCTCCACCTTATATTCACTGTCCGGCATATCCTGGAGCTTGGCGTAATATGTAGCTAATGTTGTACCCATAACCAATTCCGTTATTTTTTAATTTTTAATTCTCAATTTTCAATTTAATAATTATTAGCAGTCATCTGCAATTTACCGTAATACTTCCAGAGCGATTCGCCTACTACCGGAAGCGTAGTGGCACGGGAAGCCGCTTCTTTCTCCCTCTCGTAGTGTCTCACTGCGGCAGCAATGACAGCCACTGTCGGATCGGTATTCTGACGACGTTTCAGGTCTTCCTTATCAAAACGCGTATCGATAAATGTCGTATCGTATTCACCTTTCAGGAAAGCCGCATTCTTCAATACACGTTGATGGAAAGGAATCGTCGTTTTGATTCCCAGAATCTTATACTCGCGCAGAGCACGTGCCATATTAGAAATGGCCGAAGCACGGGTACGTCCCCAACAACAAAGCTTTGCAATCATCGGGTCATAATGCAAAGAGACTTCAAATCCCGCATAAGCGGCACTGTCAAGACGCAGGTTACGTCCCTCGGGAGCTTCACGAACAGTAATCACACCGGGAGAAGGCATGAAGTTATTCTCCGGATCTTCGGCGTAAATACGACATTCGATCGCTGCTCCGCTAAACTCAATATCATCCTGTTTATAAGGCAACGGATTTCCGGCAGCAACAGTTATCATATCCCGTACCAGATCAACGCCTGTGCACTCCTCCGTCACAGGATGCTCCACCTGCAAACGGGTATTCATCTCAAGGAAGTAGAAATTCTGATCTTTATCCATCATAAACTCCAATGTCCCGGCACTGTAATAACCTATTTTCTTACAGGCTTCCACAGCTACCTTCAACATCTTCTTTCTCGTCTCTTCTTTCACAAAAGGAGAAGGACTTTCTTCTATCACCTTTTGGTTACGACGCTGAATGGAACATTCACGTTCATACAGATGAACGACATTTCCATACTTGTCTCCCATGATCTGAACTTCGATATGATGCGGATTCTCAATATATTTTTCAATATAAACCGCATCATTGCCAAAGGAGGTCCCTGCTTCGGATTGTGACAAAC
>DXOJ01000609.1:5633-6115 GCA_019412865.1 Bacteroides sp.
CTCTTCTTCCGTACGTACCAGACGCATCCCCTTGCCTCCACCTCCCGCAAGTGCTTTCAACATAATGGGGTAGCCGACTTCATTAGCGACCTTCTTCACCTCATCAATGCCCTGTACGGGCGTTTCGGTTCCGGGCACAATGGGTAATCCTGCTTCACGCATAATCTTACGGGCTTCCGTCTTGATTCCCATTTTGGAAATAATATCCGCACTCGGTCCGATAAAAATCACTCCCTCTTCTTCACAACGACGGGCAAAATCCGCATTCTCTGACAGGAAACCGTATCCCGGATGAATAGCGGCTCCGGTCTTTTTGGCAATGGACAATATCAATTCCGGCTTCAAGTAAGAGGTATCTTCCGGCGAATTGGAAATGCAATAGGCTTCTTCTGCATAACGGACGTGCAAAGCCCCGCGATCTACATGGGTATAAACAGCCACTGTCGAGATATTCATCACCCGGCAAGTGCGGAAGATACGCA
>DXOJ01000061.1 GCA_019412865.1 Bacteroides sp.
TGGGCTCGGAGATGTGTATAAGAGACAGAATTTATATTATTACAAATTACTGCAATCTAAACATCACAGGAACCGTAAATTTAACACGTACCGGTTTTCCGCGCTGCATACCTGGTTTCCACTTCGGCATGGTATTAATCACACGGAGGGCTTCTTTATCCAGATACGGGTCAACGCTACGTACAACCTTCGCATCTACAATACTACCGTCTTTGTTAACAACGAACTGTACGATAACACGTCCTTGAGTTCCGTTTTCCTGTGCGATAGTCGGATATTTAATATTCTTTGCCAGATACTGCATCAAAGCTGCTTGTCCGCCCGGGAAATCCGGCATGTTTTCTACAACTTCGAAAATAGTCTGTTCTTCCGGTTCTTCTTCAACAACTTGTACAGGCACATATTTTACTTCTACACGAGCTTGGTTATCTTCATTGATAATAGTTGTTGTTTCCTCAATATCAGCTTTATCATCCACAATCTCCAGCAATTCTGCTACTTTTGGAGCTTCAGGTGGTGGTGGAGCCGCTTGTTCAGGGGTTTCGGTAATAGGAATAATTTCCTCTTCAAACACGACATCAGCTACTGCCTGGCTTGTATCAATCTTCACGTCACGCTGGGTCCATTCGAACGCCACGAACATGAAAGCTAGAACTACCACGTAACCAACGAGCAACCATGTAGACTTCTTGCCTTCCAGGTCTGCTTTGGGTGATTTTTTAACTTCCATAAATTTATTAATATAATGATTAAAAAAAAGTGTCCTTTCATGTGTCTCCGGGCAAATATAGTACATTTTCATGTATTCGTTCCCCTCTTTGCCTCTTTTTATCCGGCTTTTTAACTTTTTTAATTCTTTCGTACTTGTCTTGCTCCTTTTAACGGCAAAGCTATGGTTGATTTTCAAATTTACCGTATCTTTGGCGGACAAATCAGATGAACTGAATATGAAAAAGATAACAATTGCAATCGATGGCTTTTCCTCTTGTGGAAAAAGCACAATGGCCAAAGATCTTGCCCGCAAAGTGGGTTACATTTACATTGACAGCGGAGCCATGTATCGTGCGGTCACTTTATATAGTATAGAGAACGGGATTTTCAACGGAGACGTGATCGATACGGAGAAACTGAAAAAAGAAATCAAGAACATTCGTATATCTTTCCAGCTGAATAAGGAAACCGGACGTCCCGACACGTATCTGAACGGCGTGAATGTGGAGAATAAAATCCGTTCAATGGAGGTTTCTTCCAAAGTGAGCCCTATCAGTACACTTGACTTCGTACGTGAAGAAATGGTGGCGCAGCAACAGGCAATGGGAAAGGAAAAGGGCATTGTCATGGATGGCCGGGATATAGGAACTACCGTTTTCCCGGATGCGGAACTGAAAATATTTGTAACCGCTACTCCCGAAATCCGTGCTCAACGTCGTTATGACGAGCTGAAAGCAAAAGGACAGGAAGCCAGCTTCGACGAAATTCTGGAAAACGTGAAACAACGGGATTATACCGACCAGAACCGGGAAGTAAGTCCACTTCGCAAAGCTGAAGATGCTCTGCTTCTGGATAACACCCACTTATCGATTGAAGAGCAAAAGGAATGGCTTTTCGGACAATTTAATAAGGTAAGTAAATAGTTTGCTTTATGATCAAGGTAGAGATAGACGAAGGTTCCGGCTTCTGCTTTGGTGTGGTGACAGCCATTCATAAGGCAGAAGAGGAGTTGGCAAAGGGAGAGACTCTCTATTGTCTCGGAGATATTGTACACAATAGCCGGGAAGTGGAAAGGCTTAAAACGATGGGATTAATCACGATCAACCGGGAAGAATTCAAGCAACTGAAGAATGCCAAAGTATTGCTTCGCGCACACGGAGAGCCACCGGAAACTTACATGATTGCCCGTGAAAATAATATAGAAATTATCGATGCGACCTGTCCGGTAGTATTACGTTTGCAAAAACGCATCAGACAAGGGTATCTGACAGACAGTGACAAAGAAAAACAAATTGTCATATACGGCAAAAGCGGTCATGCTGAAGTGCTGGGATTGGTGGGTCAAACAGATGGAAAAGCAATTGTCATCGAAAAGGCAGAAGAAGCCAAAAAGTTGGATTTAAACAAAAGCATCCGTCTTTTCTCACAGACTACCAAGTCACTGGACGAGTTTCAGGAAATCGTGGAATACTTCAAGCAACATATTTCACCGGAGGCGACTTTCGAATATTACGATACTATCTGTCGTCAGGTTGCCAACCGGATGCCTAAGCTCCGGGAATTTGCGGCTACACACGATTTGATATTTTTCGTCAGCGGCAAAAAGAGTTCAAACGGAAAAATGCTATTCGAAGAATGTTTGAAGGTGAATACCAATTCACATTTGATAGATAACGAGAAAGAAATAGATCCTTCTCTCCTTCAAAACGTAAATTCAATTGGCGTATGTGGTGCAACTTCTACTCCTAAATGGTTGATGGAGAAGATTTACAATCACATTCGAACGCTCATCAAAGAATAACAGCTTTATTCTGACAAAGAATAATAGCAAAGCAACATAAGGAAACGGCAAAGTAACATGAACGAATAAAAGGAAAGCGGAAAAAGGTCATTTGAACATTTTTAATGTTTTCTTCTTACGAAAAAAAACTTCATAACCACTGCTTTCAACTTTTTGTTGTACATTTGCCGCGTCAAACTAATTAATGAGAGATTGTTATATGGGAACAGTTAAGTGTATCGGAATTTTGACCTCCGGAGGTGATGCTCCGGGAATGAACGCTGCTATACGTGCAGTGACACGTGCAGCCATCTACAATGGATTGCAAGTTAAAGGTATATACAGAGGATATAAAGGTCTGGTTACAGGTGAAATCAAAGAATTCAAGAGTCAGAATGTGAGTAATATCATCCAGTTGGGTGGTACTATCCTGAAAACAGCACGTTGTAAGGAGTTCACGACTCCGGAAGGTCGTCAGTTGGCTTATGACAACATGAAAAAAGAAGGCATCGATGCTTTGGTTATCATTGGTGGAGACGGCTCACTGACAGGTGCGCGTATCTTTGCACAGGAATTTGATGTTCCATGTATCGGACTGCCGGGAACTATTGACAACGACCTTTATGGTACAGATACGACCATCGGATATGATACTGCATTGAATACCATATTGGATGCCGTAGATAAGATTCGCGACACAGCCACTTCACATGAACGTTTGTTCTTCGTTGAAGTTATGGGACGTGATGCCGGTTTCCTTGCGTTGAACGGAGCTATCGCTTCGGGTGCGGAAGCTGCCATTATTCCGGAATTCAGTACGGAAGTCGACCAACTGGAAGAGTTTATCAAAAACGGATTCCGCAAATCAAAAAACAGTAGCATTGTATTGGTAGCCGAAAGCGAACTGACAGGAGGAGCCATGCATTATGCCGAACGTGTGAAAAACGAATATCCGCAATATGATGTACGTGTGACGATTTTAGGTCACCTGCAACGTGGTGGTAGCCCTACCGCTCACGACCGTATCCTGGCAAGCCGCCTTGGTGCTGCTGCTATCGATGCTATTATGGAAGATCAACGTAATGTTATGATCGGAATCGAACACGACGAAATCGTCTACGTACCGTTCAGCAAGGCTATTAAGAATGACAAACCTATCAAGAGAGATCTTGTTACTGTATTGAAAGAGCTTTCGATCTAATTTTTTTATTCTAAAGAGTTTATTTTTACTGATATATGACGACAAAGAGCGGTGAATGATGGGATAACCCCATTTATTCACTGCTCTTTTATTTATATAATGCGGTATAGAGATGAACTACAACTACATCACCGAGCACATTCACATATATTAATTTAGCGGTTCTTATTGTCAGACCATTATTTTATGATTTACCCTCCCGTATATCCTATCCGCCCAGTTTTACTTACCTTTCGTGACAGATCCCCATTAAACAAGCATTATACAGCCGTTATACTTCTATTATCCGGTAAGCATTGTTCAATCAAGATGCCGGTATTGGTAGTTCACCACGGCCGTGGTAAGTATTCGTCACGGCCGTGGTAGCATCTCACCACAGCCATGAAGAGATCTCACCACGGCCGTGACGAACTACTAATAGCGGCATCTTAACATAACTATACCGGCATCCCAACGCAACTATACCGGCTACTCTCGTTATAAAACCTCACTTAATCAACCTTAAAACAAGCTACTTGATAAGAAGTCAAGCCTGACAATAAAAGTTCATATATTTTATTGTCAGGATATTATCAGCATCTATTGTCAGGATATATAAAATTGATATTCAACAACTTAAATACTATCCTGACAGATTGACGATAAAAAGAGTACAAATCATGATGTATTACCTAAACAAAACCATATGGTTTGCTCATAGCGCTATAGAAATGGGCAAAAGATGTTATTGCTGGCAATAATCTACCATTATGCAGCTTCTATTTCTTCGTACCTATATTATTTTAGATTGCCTGATGAATTTCCTTATCCATAAATAATAACCGGTCAGTGGTAATGCAGCTCCAATCAAAGCAGCAATAAAAGCAAGTATGCGGGTAAACATCCCTCCCCAATTGCCGACATGTACCGAATAAATCCAGCCGCGAATTTTTCCTGACTTGTCTTGATGTTGATAAAGACTTGTTTCCGTAAATTCACCAGTATCTGTATTGAAAGAATAACGGTCAGACGCACGCTGATTTCCGAAGCGGTCGAAAGACACACTTGCCGTACCAGAAGAAACACTAATTTGCTTATATTCCGGATTTTGATGCTTTAACTTATCATACACTTCCTGCCAACAAGCGAATGGCGAAGCCGCAGAATACCGATCACTATGATTGCTTTCCGAACCCTCTCTTTTATCAGCACTTCGCCTACCATTTCCTCCCCCTTTCTTTTCCTGATTAGCCAGTCCGGTATTTCCTTTATGCTCATTATGCTTCTGTTCATTTCCATGGGAAGCCCGTTGTTGTACCTCTACCCCGAAAACTTTATAAAAAGCCGTCCGGTACCATGGAAAAGACCATGTCAATCCCGTCAGCGCCATAGCTAACAAAAAGATCAGAGCATACATTCCACCTGCCACATGTAAGTCATACCAGAATCTTTTCCAGCCTTTTGTTGCCGATATCTTCAGACTGTTTTTCAGTGCCCTACGTGTACGGGGCCACCAAATGACAATACCAGAGACCAGTACCACCACAAATAGCAGTGTACTGACACCTACAATCATCTTTCCCCAAAATATTCCTTCATTTCCCGGATTCATACTATCCAACAGCCAACGATGCATCCGGAACATAAACATAAAAAAGCCGCTGCGTTCTTTTTTACCTTTTATTTCACCCGTATACTGGTCTACATATAAAGAGGCACGGCGTGGTTTGGAAAGACTGACCTGATAAGCCCGTTCGGGATCAGAAGAAATACTGACACCGGTCACAGAGATACTATCCGGCAATGCAGATGCCACTTTTTCAAGTAACTTTCCGATAGAAACAGGTTCTTCCTTCACCGTTTCCACGTAGCAAAGATCGCGACAAGACAGTTCATTCACTTCATCCTCGAATACCAGCATCGCACCGGAAAAACAGATCAGAGTGATTATCAGCCCGAAAGGGATGGAAAGCCACAAATGTATCTTTCTGAATATTTTCTTCATGTTTTCATTATCATTCTTGAAAAACCTGCAAAGCTTTCCGCTCGGCAGGCTTTCATCTTTAAAAACTATTTTCTACTAAACCGGTATTTATTTGGAAAGATATTCCATCTTACCTACCGTAGTAATGGCATCAGCATTTACCGTCAGGCCTTTGACTGCTTTACCCGTCTTTGCATCAATCTTATAGAAAGCCGGTTTTTCGCCGGTAGTCACAGTAACCGCCATATAAGCATAACCATTTTCTCCATAAGGCTCACCGCCAAACTTACCATCAGCCGGCAAACCTGTAACGGGTATAATTGTTTCATCTTCTGCCTTGAACACCGCCAATTCACTGACATCGGCATCTTTACCATTCTGAATCATATCTTCCGCACCGTTTTTATACAACTGGAGCAGGAAATAATCTTCAGAAATATGCCAGCAACGGAAAATCGGATGACGAGTTCCTATTTCCTCAAAGTTCACATAATAATCCGGATCGAAAGCAGTTGTGCTTGCTTTGATGCGCATCACACCGGAAGGTTTCTGCCCCGTTACCTTTTTCAAATCGGCAGACGAAACAGCCGTACGTCCATATCCGGGAGAGAATACATACACATCGCCATTATCAGCAGCCCAGATAGTCTGATAATATTGTGAACGCATACGGCCACATGCATAACCTATTTTATCTGTCGTAGCAATCACCGGTGTCTCGTTGAAATTAGTACCACTATAAATTGCGACATAAGCATGATC
>DXOJ01000610.1:0-474 GCA_019412865.1 Bacteroides sp.
CCTTTTTTAGCTTTTTCATTAGGCCGGATCTTACTTCCTGCGTCCAATGACGCTCAATCAAGATCCTTTTCCCATTTGCCTTGTTCTCGTAGATATCATGATTACTCCCATGCTTTACAAAAACAAAGCCATTTTCAATAGCCTTCTTCTTCATTTCATTCCAATTCATGATGACTCTTTTTGATTTACACTGCAAATATATAACATTTTTGTGATATAAGCAAGTGCTTTATCAAAAAGATAGTCTTTTTATATGATCATCTATTTCCCGCCATGCCGACATTACGCTCCACTTTCTCATTTTTGTGTCGTTAGAGCGAATAAACGACACCCCTTGCCTTGTTCTCCCAATCAGCGAACCTGTCTCTTTATCCGACAGCTTATCTGACAAAACTCTCACAAGCAAATACCTTGCGTCAGCGCACTCTTCCCGATTGGAATGGAGAATATCATTCTCGTCTATACCCGTTACCA
>DXOJ01000610.1:484-5528 GCA_019412865.1 Bacteroides sp.
ATATAATTCTGTAATTTTCATGCTGAACAACATATAAGGTTATAAAACAAAACATCTCAGAAACTGTTGATAAAGCTATGAAGCCTCACGAACAGTCCCTGAGATGTTAGCCCGTCTGTGATTTGGTCGTCGAAACGGGTGTGAGGCTTCTTTCTCTCCTGCCTCTAACGGAGTTTATTTTATTTGTACTGATAACCGGCCTTCTACTTTACCGGGAACCTAGTGTTTAATAATCATTCCGAGATGTTCCTCGGATTGATCCTGAATAATCAATTAATGTCTCATTTTGTCCTCCTTTCTTAATAAACCTTTTTCCAATGGAAATTGTTATATAAATGAAACTTAAACTTTTCATACCGGAAACGGTCTGCGAAGATAGTGCCGGTATTACCACATAAATAAGATATAACTAACTCCACCACCGACATACAATCCACCTGGATAACCGTAGCCTACTTGCAGACCAAGCCCCAGGCGTTTTGGTTTTGGTTTTGGTTTTAGAGTAATGATTTCCTTTTCCGGATAAACCTCCATCAAATCAAGGCTAGGCTTATAGCCGCTAACCACTGCCCGGTAATTATCAGTCTTATACTCTTTGCTTGTTATCGGTATAAGTACCGGAACCGAATCACCTTCTACGGTCCTATCGGTAGTGGTATCTACTATAATCGGCAAATACACCGTATCGGTACGCTTCAGAGTTTCCTTTACCGGTATGGGAATGGTGTCTCTTATCGTATCCCGGATACGTACAGTATCTCCCTTGATGTACACCGTTGATGGATCGTGCGGATTACAACGCATCCATACGACCACACCTACAAGCAGGCAGACTAATATCCAAGGGAGAGATTTCATAGTGTCTCCTTACTTGTCCATTTTGATCCAGACAATAGTTTATCCAATTCTTCACCTTCGTAGGTAGGATAAGGATAGACCGGTTCCTGCGGAGTCTCTTCTTCGTCCAGTAACGGTAAGGTCATAATAGACGGGAAAAGAGCTTCGTAATGAACCAGTTTAATGATCACCTGAGTACCGTCAACGCTCTTTCTCGGAACCAAGTGCAGTTCATCGAGTACCTCCTGCGGTATCTCGTTCAGTTTCTCTGTGGGGAATACAATGTATTTCATGAACTTTACTTTTTAAACATTAATATTAATAAGTTAGTTATATTGAGTTATCTCAGGTATGTCGCATAATATTCTCATTGCCTCCGCTTTTGCTCCTAATGCTGTAGGGTGAACTCCGTCAGAAGATAGATAACCTTCATACCAATCATGTGTTAATTCATTGCCTGTTACAGCCTTATACATATCAACGTATCTCAATCCCAAAGATAAAGCTATAGAATTTTTGGTTTGCCAATCCTTACCTTCTGCCTGTTCTCCAAGCTTTGCGTGACGAACAAGAATTAAAGTTATTCCTCTCTTATCGCAAATATCTTTAATCTTATATATATATTCTTCATAAACGGCGTTGGTATCATTAGCTTGTATCTGATACCATAAGTATTTAGGTGTACCATATTGTAACGCGTTCAATAAATCATTATATGCCCCCACATGACCATTAAGATCATTGCTTGTTTGCCCTGCAAGGGCAATTAAAAACCAACTCTTTATCTTATATTCGTTTAGTAAGTAGTATGGCCATCTTTCATTATTATCAGTTGAGCAGTATGAGTCTCCTATAATCCATACAGGCTCTCGAAATCCACGATTTGTTCTTCTTAATTCAACATCATTCAAAGTCGTCTCAGAGTTGGCATAAACGAATGAGTACCCATATATATCATTGAGCTCTATGCTGTCTGTATCTCCATATACTTTCTTCCCCATTTCAGTATCAGTACCATAATAACTTCCACCAAATGTGTTGATTACATATTTAATTGTATCTTCCTTATAGTCAACTAATACGTTAATAAATGCCGATATTGTCAAGTTATGTGCGTGAGTAGCTAAGACTGTCTCTGTATTATTGATATACATAACAACCTTAATGTTGGTATTATCAATTATTACATACAACCCTCTTGTAGTAAGATGACCAACTCCAACAGCTATTTCCGAAAATGATTTAATTTTAGAATTAAGGCTTACTGTATATTCCCTTTTTACATATCTTGGATAATTTGTAATCAGTAACTCTTCATTAGAAATACTGTCTGCGGTATTAACTGCTCCGTCCATCCCGGCAAGAGAAATGACCGGAGCCATTTTTGCTACCTCAACATTTACAGGGATACGTGCAGTATAAGTAGCATCAACAGATATCCCATGTTCTTTAAAAAATGAGAATTGTAATTTTGTTGCATTTTGCGGAACTATAATTTCATATGTATACATCCCTCCTCCATGTTCCGAGGTGGAAACAAATGTAGTATTATTGTCATTATCTAGCCATTGGTAACCTACTATAGCGTTAGTGGATGTCCATGCGGTAACTCTTAGAATTCCATCAGTAAAAATCGAAACATCAATTTCAGCGTAATTTTGGATAGAAGCATCCCTAATTCCGTCAACTGTAACTTGTTTATTCTCTATTATTGTCGGCATTATAGACGAAGAAACAATCTTACTTATATGAGAGGCCGTATTTGATTCTTGTGCCTCGTTAGATAATTCCTCAAAGTTTCCATCAATCGCAGTAGCTAAAGTGCCCCACTTTTGCTCGGAGTCTTTTGCTATATCAAATATCTTTTCCATATTATTCGTTTTTAATTAATTTTTTATTCGAAATTAAAGTCTCGTTACCTAACGTTGTCAAGTAGCTGGAGATAACTATGCTGATCTTCTGAGGAGATTTGGTGACCTTTCCGGTTATCTCGTAGGTTCCATTGTCTCCCGAAATGGATATGTCTGCGATGGCATTGGATGACACACCGACCAGTTTATCAGAAGCATTTGACAATGTTATAGTGATAGTTACTGTACTACCTTCGGCAATGTATTCTCCTGGATTAACTGAGTAGGAGACTGAGGAGTAAGGGATGTTACTCTTTACAATCGGTCTGAACTCAACCATGTCTGGATAAAGAGTGCCTGCCTTGTACTTTCTCAATTGACGTTCAAGGAGGAACTCGGAGAGGCTGTAGGGGAAGAGCATGAGAGACCATAATGCGAACTTGGAGAATCTGTTATCGCCATCTCTAATTGTCCCTAGCCACATACTCTTATTATCAACGCCTGTACCTGGTTGAATCGGATTACCATTATAACTATACTTGGATTGATAAGTAAATGATTCTTTAATTAATCTATCGTTATTAATATCCGAGTTACTTTGACCAAAAGAGTAACAGGAAGAGCGACGATAATTCTGAATTTTATTCTCTAGAATAAAAGCACCTGCGCCAGAATCTAAACTCTTAGAAACGACAGAGCCAGTTTCAGTACTTGTTACAGAATCACCATATAACCATTTACGAAGAGCACAAATAGTATAGTCCTTCAAAATAGGCAATCCGGTAGCCTTGCCGAAGTCGGAGATACCGTCTAGATATAACGCACCATCAATTATTCCACTTTCTCCTTTCCAACCGATGTTGTTTAGCTGAATGTTGTGACCTCCTACAAAGTCAATCAACTGATCGTTAAACTCTGCGTGGTTGTCGTTAGTGATGCCCTGCTTCTTGACGTTGCAGTACAACTGAGGCTTGATGATCTGTCCCGGACGATCTAAGTTGAAATAGGCGATAATTTGGTTAATTTCGTCGGTGGTTAGGACTTTGTTGGCGATAAAGCCACCTGCGTAGGCGACTTGAGATGTATCTATAATTGCACCACTACTATCTATAAATCCTTGCACACTAAGCTTTGCGTTTGATATCTTCCCATACGTACCTAATCTATAATCTTCTTTATCTCCTAATATATTGTTTATTACTGAGGAATTGCTAGAAATAGGACTTTGAATATTAAAGCATGTATAACCGTATATTCCTGTTTTATTAAGAGAAACTCTAAGCTCATTTCTTACATATCCAATATTAGATTCTCTGATATAATTAGTTAATGGAATATCTGAGATGCCACGTAAGGATATCTGATGAATAATACTCACCACCGTAATCTCATTACTTCCCTCCAACATCTCAGAGACTGGCTTGACGGATTCGATTATGTCGTCTACTCCGTCTGTACATAGCCAGCCTTCGAAGTCGGGGAGTTGCTCGATAGTGAAAGATTCATGAGGGAATATTCCAAAACCTATATTAGTATTTTCTTCCCCATTATATAAATCGTTTCGTGAAATAGGTAGTATGTATGTTCCTTCTTTATTAATAGAAAAAGTACTTCTAATACTTGGATTTGCTTCGTCTATGTAATAATAAGTTATAGTTTTTGTTAATTTACTAACTTTTATTTTATAAGATGGAATCACATATCTATTCTTGTTTACATCCAACCATATTACTAATGCTGTTTCACTATCTTTATTGCTTACTGATATTTTATTTGGAGATACTTCTAAATCATTTATTTGTCTCTTAGTCCATTTAGTAAAATCAGTACCATATAGCCCATATCCACTGCCCTCCGCAAATCCGAAGTTCAGCAGGCGCATGTCGTTCCCGTTGCCGGACAAGTCCTTCAAAACTGTCCGGTCGGGGTCGTCGTTGGACTTGCCCCAGGTGGAGATGGCCATCTTGACGTGACTCAGTAATTCGGGGTCGATGTAGGGACGGGCGGATACCCCTACATCCCGGCCACCGATTCGATTCAAATCGATCCGATTAAGGCTTAGCTTGTTTAAGGATAACCTGTTTAACATTACTCTGCCTCCGTTAAGATACCTGTTGTGACTTCTGTATAGCTCTCGATGCGGATTGTCTTTGGATAGACTAAGGCACTGAAATCACAGTCAAAAGTCTTTCCGGTGTTATTCTGCACATTGGACGGCAGATATACCGGTTCAAAATCACCTTCTGTCGGAGTACGCTGAAAGATATTCAAGCGACTTGCTGCGGTTCGTTCAAGATGGATATTGAAATCAGCATTCACTACTGCTTCGGCAGCATACAAATCCTTCCCTTCTATTT
>DXOJ01000611.1 GCA_019412865.1 Bacteroides sp.
TACTATGACAACAAGAAGAGATTTCATCAAAAAAACAGTAGCAGGTACAGCTGCGCTTTCATTAGGAAGCATACTTCCAGGATTCGGTTCAAGCCGTTATCAAGATATTCTGGGAGCTAACGAAAAAATACGTATCGGAGTCATTGGAGTGAATTCGAGAGGTAAGGCCCTAGCGCAAGGATTTGCCAAACTTCCAGATTGTGAAGTAACTTACATTTGTGATGTAGACTCAAGAGCATTAGAAAAATGCCAGGCTGCTATCCACAAAATTACCGGACGTACTCCCAAAGGAGAAAAAGACATTCGTAAGATGTTAGAGTCTAACGATTTTGAAGCAGTGGTGATTGCCACCCCTGACCATTGGCATGCCAAAGCAGCCATTATGGCTATGCAGGCCGGAAAGCATGTTTATCTGGAAAAACCGACCAGTCATAATCCGGCAGAAAATGAAATGTTGGTTCGAGCCGCTTTGAAATATAACCGGATTGTTCAAGTGGGTAACCAACGCCGTTCCTTTCCCAATGTAATTAAAGCTATGGAAGAAATAAAATCCGGTTCTATCGGAAAAGTGAGATATGCCAAATCTTGGTATGTCAATAATCGCCCTTCCATTGGAACAGGGAAAGTTGTTCCTGTACCTGATTATCTGGATTGGGATTTATGGCAAGGTCCTGCCCCACGTGTTGCTGATTTCAAAGATAATTTCATCCATTATAACTGGCATTGGTTCTGGAATTGGGGAACAGGTGAAGCGCTCAACAATGGAACTCACTTTATTGATATACTCCGCTGGGGATTGGGTGTAGATTATCCTACAAAGGTTGATTCTATCGGAGGTCGGTATCGTTTTCAGGACGACTGGCAAACTCCTGACACACAACTTATCACCTTCCAATTTGGTGACGAAGCATCTTTTTCATGGGAAGGACGTAGTTGTAATACGATGCCGGTAGACGGATATGGAGTAGGAACCGCATTTTATGGAGAAACCGGAACTCTCTTCATTGGCGGTGGCAATGAATATAAAATTGCAGATATAAAAGGTAAAACGATTAAAGAGGTAAAAAGTGATTTAAAATTTGAGACCGGCAATCTGTTGAATCCATCCGAAAAGCTGGATGCCTTCCACTTCCGAAACTGGTTTGATGCCATTCGCAAAGGAACAAAGTTAAATTCCGGAATTGTAGATGCCTGTATCAGTACCCAGTTGGTACAATTAGGTAACATTGCCCAACGTGTCGGACATTCATTACAGATTGATCCGGGAAGTGGACGAATTCTCAACGATTTGGAAGCCAATAAACTTTGGGGAAGAGAGTACGAAAAAGGTTGGGAAATACGGGTTTAAATCATGTCCCCATTTCTCGTTTTTTCATCAGGTTATAATTTTACAGAAAGGCATGTCTTTGATAGGATATGCCTTTCTGTTTTCCTTCCGTAAAGCTGATTTATACCCTTTTAACACACGGAATATTCACCGTTTTTCATCGAAATCTCTTTTATTTTTGTATTTTTGCGTGCGTATGCGTTAAAATTATAGTATATACGAATTTTATGAGTGACGAAATCAACGAGATAACGGAAGAACATTCAGACTACAAACCGGCGGACGCGCGGGACGAAAACGTAAAGCATCAGTTAACAGGCATGTACCAGAATTGGTTTCTGGACTATGCTTCGTATGTTATTCTGGAACGTGCCGTACCTCACATCAATGACGGTTTAAAGCCTGTGCAACGTCGTATCCTGCATTCTATGAAACGTCTGGATGACGGGCGGTATAACAAAGTGGCAAATATTGTGGGACACACCATGCAGTTCCACCCCCACGGTGATGCTTCTATCGGGGATGCCCTGGTACAGTTGGGACAAAAAGACCTGTTAATTGACTGTCAGGGTAACTGGGGTAATATCCTCACCGGAGACGGTGCGGCTGCTCCACGTTATATCGAGGCGCGTTTATCCAAGTTTGCGCTGGATGTTGTCTTCAATCCCAAAACTACCGAATGGAAATTGTCATACGACGGACGAAATAAGGAACCAGTCACTCTTCCTGTGAAATTCCCGTTATTACTGGCGCAGGGAGTGGAAGGTATCGCCGTTGGACTTTCTTCCAAGATATTGCCGCATAACTTCAACGAACTTTGTGATGCTTCCATCAGCTATCTGCGTGGGGAAGAATTCCAACTGTATCCCGATTTCCAGACAGGCGGCTCGATTGATGTAGCCAAATACAACGACGGAGAACGTGGCGGAGCAGTGAAAGTACGTGCCAAGATCAACAAGATTGATAACAAAACACTTGCAATCACAGAGATCCCTTATGGGAAAACCACTTCAACAGTGATCGACTCTATCCTGAAAGCTGTTGATAAAGGAAAAATCAAAATTCGCAAGGTAGACGATAACACAGCTGCCAACGTAGAAATATTAGTGCATCTGGCACCAGGTACATCATCGGACAAAACAATCGATGCATTGTACGCATTCACCGATTGCGAAGTAAGTATCTCACCCAACTGCTGCGTGATTGACGACAGCAAACCTCATTTCCTCACTGTCAGCAAAGTCTTGAGAAAGTCGGCAGACAACACGCTGGATTTGCTAAAGCAGGAGCTGGAAATCAAGAAAAACGAAATACTGGAAGCGTTACACTTTGCTTCGCTCGAAAAGATATTTATCGAAGAACGCATCTATAAGGACAAAGAGTTCGAGCAATCCAAAGATATGGACGCAGCTTGTGCACATATTGACGAACGCCTGACGCCTTATTATCCGAAGTTTATCCGTGAAGTCACCAAAGAGGATATTCTCAAACTGATGGAAATCAAAATGGGACGTATTCTGAAATTCAACTCGGACAAAGCGGATGAACTGATTGCCAGGATGAAAGAAGAAGTGGCCGAGATTGATAATCATCTGGCTCACATCGTAGATTATACCGTCAACTGGTATCAGATGTTGAAAAACAAATACGGCAAGAACTTCCCGCGCCGTACGGAACTGCGTAACTTCGACACCATCGAAGCTGCCAAAGTAGTAGAAGCAAACGAGAAACTTTATATCAACCGCGAAGAAGGATTTATCGGAACAGCCTTGAAAAAAGACGAGTTCGTTGCATGTTGTTCGGATATCGATGATGTCATTATCTTCTTCCGCGACGGTAAGTATATCGTTACTCCTGTTGCCGACAAGAAATTCGTCGGCAAAAACGTTCTCTATGTCAATGTATTCAAGAAGAACGATAAACGTACGATCTACAATGTAGCCTACCGCGACGGAAAAGAAGGAACGACATACGTAAAACGTTTCGCCGTGACCTCTGTAGTTCGCGACCGCGAATATGATGTCACACAGGGAACTCCCGAATCACGGATTACCTATTTCAGCGCCAACCCGAATGGAGAAGCCGAAATCATCAAGGTGACACTGAAACCGAATCCGCGTGTACGCCGTATCATTTTCGAGCATGATTTCAGTGAGGTCAGCATCAAGGGACGTCAGGCACGAGGCGTGATTCTTACCCGCTTGCCGGTACATAAGATATCCCTGAAACAAAAAGGAGGTTCCACGCTCGGTGGACGTAAAGTATGGTTTGACCGTGACATACTCCGCCTCAACTATGACGGACGAGGTGAATATCTGGGTGAATTCCAAAGCGACGACAGCATATTGATTGTTCTGAACAACGGTGATTTCTATACTACCAACTTCGACTTGAGCAACCACTATGAAGATAATGTAAGCATCGTGGAGAAGTTTGATCCTAACAAGATATGGACTGCCGCGCTTTACGATGCCGACCAACAGAATTATCCGTATCTGAAACGTTTCTGTTTTGAGGCCTCTAACCGTAAACAGAACTACTTGGGAGAAAATAAGAACAACCGTCTGATCCTGCTGACTGACGAGTACTATCCTCGTCTGGAAGTCATATTTGGCGGACACGACAATTTCCGTGATCCGTTGAATATCGATGCGGATGAATTCATTGCTGTCAAAGGTTTCAAAGCCAAGGGAAAACGTATTACTACCTATGCAGTGGAGACGATCAATGAGCTTGAACCAACTCGCTTCCCCGAACCCTCACAAGAACAACAGGAAGTTCCTGAAGAGGAGCCGGAAAATCTGGATCCGGACAGCGGCAAAAGCGAAGGCGATATTATTGATGAAATCACCGGGCAGATGAAATTATTCTGATGAAGAAAAAACTAATATACCTGGGGCTGACAGGTTGCATCCTGTTCGCCCTTTGCACAAGATTACAAGCGCAGATCGACAGTCTGCAAGCCCATCGGTATGTAACACGTGCCACCATGTATGGTATCGGATTTACTAACGTTTTCGACACCTATCTTTCACCGCAGGAATACAAAGGTATCGACTTCCGTGTTTCCCGTGAGTTGATTCGGATGACCAAGTTGTTTGATGGAAATGTATCTGTGCAGAACTTCTTTCAAGCAGACATCGGCTATACGCACAACCGGGCTGATAACAATAACACTTTCTCCGGATTAGTCAACTGGAACTATGGATTACACTACCAGTTCCGCCTGACAGATAATTTCAAATTATTAGCCGGAGGATTGATAGATGTCAACGGAGGCTTTGTCTATAATCTCCGGAACACCAACAATCCGGCATCCGCACGGGCATACGTCAATCTGGATGCCTCCGGAATGGCTATTTGGCACCTGAAAATCAAACGGTATCCAATGGTGCTTCGTTATCAGGTCAATCTGCCGGTTATGGGAGTGATGTTCTCTCCCCACTACGGACAATCTTATTACGAGATATTCTCTTTGGGAAATTCGAGTGGAGTAATAAAATTTACCTCCCTGCACAATCAACCTTCGTTGCGACAGATGCTTTCCGTCGACCTGCCGATAGGATATACCAAAATGCGCTTTAGCTACTTGGCTGATTTGCAGCAATCCAACGTTAACAATATCAAGACACATACCTACTCACACGTATTCATGGTAGGATTTGTGAAAGACCTATACCGTATCCGAAATAAGAAAGGAACCGCTCTTCCTTCATCGGTTAGAGCTTACTAAGAGAACAAAATTTAATGTTGAAACTTCAAGTGAGAGATCAATTAATGATGAGAAATAAGATTAGACAAATACTTTGGCTGCTCTGCTGCCTTCCGGTGCTGACTGGTTGCATTGGGGAAGATGACTACGCCAATGATCCCAGAGGTAATTTCGAACAACTATGGAAGATCATTGACGAACAGTATTGTTTCCTGGATACGAAAGGTATTGACTGGGATGCTGTTCATGACGAATACAGCAAACTGATTATTCCGTCAATGTCTAATGATGACCTGTTCGACATCCTAAGCCAAATGCTTTATATCTTGAAAGACGGGCATGTCAATCTATCTTCTGCCAGTCGTATTTCTTATTACGATGCATGGTATCAGGGCTACCCTTGGAATTATAGAGAAGATATTCTTTATAACTATTATCTGGGTAGTGCCAATTCAGGCTATCGCACATCCGCTGGTCTTAAATATAAAATATTCGACAATAACATAGGATACATACGTTATGAAAGTTTCAGTGCCGGAGTTGGAGATGGCAATTTGGATGAGGTCCTTTACTATTTACAAATCTGCAATGGACTAATTATCGATGTCCGTGATAACGGAGGAGGTAATCTAACCAATTCTTCACGCATAGCTGCCCGGTTCACTGATAAACTGGCATTAACAGGATATATCCAACATAAGACAGGTCCGGGACACAATGATTTCTCAGAGATGGAACCCATTTATTTAGAACCCTCCAACAGTATTCGTTGGCAAAAAAAGGTCGTGATACTAACCAATCGTCGATGTTATAGTGCCACAAATGATTTTGTTAACATAATGCGCAGTTTAAACAATGATAACGAGGATAAAAGAATCATCCAGCTGGGCGATCAGACCGGTGGTGGATCAGGGCTGCCATTTTCATCAGAATTACCCAATGGCTGGAGCGTCCGCTTCTCTGCCAGCCCCCACTTTGATAAGTATGGAAAGTCATTGGAAGATGGAATAAAACCTGATGTATACGTAAACATGGATAAGATTCTGGAAGAAGGGATAGAGCAGGGTGACATAGAATCACAAAAGAAAGATCCACTGATTGAAAAGGCATTCGAAATCTTAAGTGAATAACTTTATTGCCAAATTATTTGCCAAATCAGAAAATCTTCCTATCTTTGCACCGCTAAACAAAAAAGCTACACATGCGGCTGTGGCGTAATTGGTAGCCGCGCCAGACTTAGGATCTGGTGTCGTGAGACGTGTAGGTTCGAGTCCTATCAGCCGCACTAAAAATAAACTAGAAGCCTTCAAGATACTATCTTGGAGGCTTTTTAATTGGTTAGACATGAATAAACATCAACTTTGCTGCATCGGTCACATCACATTAGACAAAGTAGTCACTCCCCAAAACACTGTCTATATGCCGGGAGGAACGGCTTTTTATTGTTCACATGCCATCCGCCATTTTAACGACATCGATTACGCTTTAGTAACAGCAGTTGGTGCCACTGAAATGAACGTCGTGGAGCAACTACGTGAAATGGGTATTCATGTAACCGCCCTGCCAAGCAAATATTCCGTATACTTCGAGAATATCTATGGCGCCAATCCGGACGACCGTACTCAACGTGTATTAGCGAAAGCCGATCCGTTCACTGCCGGTCAGCTGAAAGATATAGATGCGCAAATCTACCATCTCGGCTCTCTGCTGGCAGACGACTTCTCGTTGGAAGTAATCAAAGAACTATCTCAAAAAGGGTTGATTGCAGTAGACTCACAAGGCTATTTACGTGAAGTGCGTGACACTCACGTCTATCCGGTGGATTGGACAGATAAGCGGGAGGCTCTGCAATATATCCATTTCCTGAAAGTCAACGAGCACGAGATGGAAGTGCTGACAGGTCTTTCCGATCCACATGAAGCTGCCCGTCAATTATATGAATGGGGCGTGAAAGAAGTGCTTGTCACCTTGGGAAGCATGGGATCACTTATTTTCGACGGAAAAGACTTCTATCGTATTCCGGCTTATAAACCCAAAGAAGTGGTAGATGCAACAGGGTGTGGAGACACTTACACTATCGGGTATCTATACCAACGGGTATCGGGTGCCGGCATCGAAGAAGCCGGACGTTTTGCAGCAGCCATGTCAACTTTAAAAATAGAGAAATCAGGTCCTTTCAATGGCAGCAAAGAAGATGTCATTCAATGTATGACCACTGCGGAACAGATGTTTTAAAACAGGGAATCATAAAACGAACAGCGTATATATAGGATATACCTCCCCCAACGGGTAATCCTCATCTCATTATTCAGGCACGAACCGGTGTTGTTCGTGCCTGACTTTTTTCAACAGTCACCTCTCTTTTAGTGTTAAAATCAACCATTCCCTCTTTTTTCCAAAATCTTTTTTGAATTTCGTTTGTTTCCTTTGTTACTCTTGCCAAAAGACGGCAGAAAAAAGACTTCAACCTAAATAATAACAAATGGAAAAATTTAATGCAATGAGGACTAGACTTTTACAACATCTTCAGAAAAAAGCCATCAGGTCAAAGAGCATCATGACGCTTGTTTGCCTGCTACTGGCCTCTGCATCAGCCTTTGCACAGACAAAGACGGTGACAGGAACAGTGACGGACGCTGCCAATGAACCATTAATCGGCGCATCGGTACTCGTACAAGGAACTTCCACCGGAACCATCACGGATATGGACGGTAAATATTCAATCTCTGTCACACCGGAGGACGTACTGGCATTTTCATACGTGGGGATGACTTCGCAAACCATTAAAGTGGGGACACAGAACGTCATCAATGTCACTTTAAAAGAAGATTCACAAGTACTAGCCGAAACAGTCGTTATCGGATACGGTAGTGCAAAGAAAAGAGACTTGACAGGTTCTATCACCAATATCAAAGGAGAAGAGTTAGCCAACAAACCGGCAATGAATCCGCTGTCTTCCCTGCAGGGAAAGGTAGCAGGTGTGCAGATTGTCAACTCCGGCCGGGCCGGATCTGATCCGGAAATACGT
>DXOJ01000612.1 GCA_019412865.1 Bacteroides sp.
TTTTGCAACTTGTAAATAAACACAATCTTTCAAATGAGAATAAAGTTTTTATCATTCATTGCGAGTTTTTTCATGGTGTCATTTGTTATAACGTCATGTCTTGATGACGATAATAACATCGAATATAGCCCGGATGCAACTATCCATGCGTTTGCACTTGACACAGCAGGCCTTGGGAGTTATAAATTCACTATTGATCAATTATCACGTGAAATTTATAACGAGGACTCTCTTCCTGTTCATGCCGATACCATCATTGACAAGATTTTAATCAAAACATTAACTACGGCATCAGGCGTCGTAACAATGAAAGACAAAAGCGGTAACGATTCTGTCATAAACATCAATGATTCTATCGATCTTCGGGAGCCACTTACGATAAAGGTTTGGTCGACAGAAGCTTTAGCGGGTATATCTCCGGACCAAACGAAGGAATACAAAATTAGTGTACGGGTACATAAACATGATCCGGATTCATTGAGATGGGATTACTGTGGAAACATTAATGATGACAAACTCGCAGGAGAACAAAAATCTGTAGTTTTAGAGAATGAAATTTTGACTTATTCTATTTCTAATGGTAGCCTCACTGTATATCGTGCACAAATAGGTAACACAATGAATTGGAGTTCAAGTGTAGTGAGCGACAGCAAATCTAAATTTGATGACAAGCTCCCTTCTTCAATTTTATCATATAAGAAGAAACTATATGCAACATCTGCAACAGAAGATGGAAAGGTATATGAGTCTACAGACGGAACAACATGGTTAGAGTCTGATTTGTTTAGTGGTAACCACGTCTATTTGCTTCTGGCACCACTAAGTAATAAAATAACATATATCAAGGCTGATGACGGTAAGAGAGTGTTTGATTCAACCACTGAGATTGCGTCTATAGCAGAGACAGAAAAGAAGCTTCAAGAAGTACCGGATGACTTCCCGATTGGCAATATTTCCTATACTACCTATACAACAGCCACTAGCCAGGAAGGAATCATGTTGATTGGTAAATATAAAGAGCAACCAACTGTTGGAGAAACCAAAACGATTGTACCTTGGGCATATATGGGAGAGATATGGATTTCGCTACCGCCCAATAATGTAGATACAAGTTGTCCTGCATTGACTAATCCTTCCGTAATATATTATAACAGTAAATTCTATATTTTTGGAGAGAAATTTGAATCATTCTATGTTTCTGAAGCTGGTATCGCATGGAAAAAGGCAAATAAGAAATTTTATCTACCTTATCAGGATTGGAGTGAATCAGGCTTTAAGCCAAGTCCGGAAAAGCCGGAATTCAGGGGTAGAACAAGCTATTCAACCGTAGTAAATGAAGGTAATAATAGCATCTATATTCTTTTCAGTGGAGACAATGTCGGTTTTGATGAAGAAGTAGAAGATGACGATAGTACACGAGCTACTAACCACCATACTTATTCTTATAAATCTGAAGTATGGCGTGGTCGTCTTAATCAGCTATGGTTTGATTTAGCAAATGCTGGCAAATAAAAAACGTATACGTTTAAAATAAAAAGATGTCCTATATAGAACAAATAGACAAAACTCGGATACCACAACACGTGGCCATCATTATGGATGGGAACGGACGATGGGCAAAACAACGAGGAGAAGAACGTACTTACGGTCACCGTGCTGGCGCAGAAACGGTACAGAATATTACCGAAGATGCCGCCCGTTTGGGAATCAAGTACCTGACACTGTACACCTTCTCAACCGAGAACTGGAATCGGCCGCAAGACGAGATTGCGGCTCTGATGAATCTATTGCTAGAATCTATTGAAGAAGAGACATTGATGAAAAACAATATTCGCTTCAATGTAATCGGTGATTTCAAAAAGTTACCTGTTGAAGTCCAGAAAAGTTTGGCATCATGCATAGAACGTACATCCAAAAATAGTGGTATGTATATGGTATTAGCTCTTAGTTACTCATCCCGTTGGGAGATAACCGAAGCTGTACGGCAAATAGCAACACTGATAAAAGCAGGAGAAATGTCTCCCGAACAGATAACGGATGAATGTATCTCATCTCATCTGGATACTAAATTTATGCCCGATCCGGATCTACTGATCCGCACGGGAGGAGAAATCCGGCTAAGCAATTACCTCCTATGGCAATGCGCTTATTCGGAGCTTTATTTTTGTGACACCTTTTGGCCCGACTTCGATAAAGAAGAACTCTACAAGGCCATTTGGGAATATCAACAAAGGGAACGCCGATTCGGCAAAACCAGTGAACAGATCAGCTAATATAACTCGAAACATCAAATTATAACATAAATGCATTATCGTATTTCCTTTATATTCATAACGTTTGTCTGCCTGTGCTGCTTTGCGACAACAGGCATTGCGCAAAATGCTAACACTGATGAAGACTCGAAACCTGTCATCTTATACTCCGGAACACCCAAAAAGTATGAGATAGCAGATATTAAAGTCGAAGGCGTAAAGAATTATGAAGACTATGTATTGATTGGACTATCCGGACTATCGGTAGGACAAACAATTACTGTGCCGGGTGACGAAATTACTGGAGCAATCAAACGTTATTGGCGTCATGGTTTGTTCTCAAACGTACAAATCACAGCCGAGAAAATTGAAGGCGACAAAATCTGGTTAAAAATCAGTCTGACACAACGCCCGCGTATCGCAGATGTGCGCTATCATGGTGTGAAGAAGTCGGAACGTACCGATCTTGAAAGCAAGCTGGGAATGGTAAAAGGTATGCAGATTACTCCGAATACCGTAGACCGTGCCAAGACATTAATCAAACGTTATTTCGACGATAAGGGATTCAAAAATGCAGAAGTAATCATCTCGCAGAAAGACGATCCATCCAGCGAAAATCAGGTGATCGTCGACATTGATATCGACAAAAAAGAAAAAATCAAAGTACACGAAATACAAATCGTTGGTAATCATGCAATCAAGGCTTCTAAGCTGAAGAAAGTAATGAAGAAAACCAATGAGAAAGGTAAACTTCGTAACTTGTTCCGCACCAAGAAATTCGTGCCGGAGAACTTCGAGGCAGATAAGCAACTGATTATCGACAAATATAATGAGTTGGGATACCGTGATGCAATGATTGTAAAAGACAGCGTTTCACAGTATGACGAAAAGACTGTAAACGTTTATTTGAATATAGACGAAGGACAAAAATATTATCTGCGTAACGTTACATGGGTAGGTAACACTCTCTATCCGTCAGAACAGTTGAACTTCCTGCTCCGCATGAAGAAAGGTGACGTATACAACCAGAAGTTATTGAACGAACGTGTTTCTACAGATGATGACGCTATCGGTAACTTATATTACAACAACGGTTACCTGTTCTATAACCTCGACCCGGTAGAAGTAAATATCGTTGGCGACTCTATCGACCTCGAAATGAGAATCTATGAAGGCCGTCAGGCTACTATCAATAAGATCAAGATCAGTGGTAATGACCGTTTGTATGAAAACGTTGTTCGCCGTGAACTTCGTATTCGTCCGGGACAATTGTTCAGCAAAGAAGACTTGATGCGTTCTTTGCGTGAAATCCAGCAGATGGGACACTTTGACCCGGAAAAGCTGCAACCAGATATTCAACCGGATCCGATGAACGGAACTGTTGACATAGGTTTGCCTTTGACTTCCAAAGCTAACGACCAGGTGGAATTCTCTGCAGGTTGGGGACAGACGGGTATTATCGGTAAGTTGAGCTTGAAGTTTACCAACTTCTCTGTAGCCAACTTGTTGCACCCGGGTGAAAACTACCGTGGTATCCTTCCACAAGGTGATGGTCAGACATTGACTATCAGCGGACAGACGAACGCTAAATACTACCAATCATACAGTATTTCCTTCTTCGATCCATGGTTTGGTGGTAAACGTCCGAATTCATTCTCTGTATCGGCATTCTTCTCTGTACAGACAGATATCAGTAGCCGTTACTACAACTCCAGCTACTTCAACAACTACTACAACAGTATGTATAGTGGCTACGGTGGTTATGGTATGTACAATTATGGTAACTATAACAACTACGAAAACTATTATGACCCGGATAAATCTATCAAGATGTGGGGACTTTCCGTAGGTTGGGGTAAACGTCTGAAATGGCCGGATGACTATTTCACTCTTTCCGCAGAATTAGCTTACCAACGTTATAACTTGAGCGACTGGCAATACTTCCCGGTCACCAACGGTAAATGTAATGACCTTAGCATTTCATTGACTTTGGCTCGTAACTCTATTGACAACCCAATCTTCCCTCGTTCGGGTTCAGATTTCTCACTGTCAGTTCAGTTCACACCGCCTTACTCGTTGATGGACGGTAAAGACTATAAGGGATATTACAGCAACCCTGAAACAGGTAGCATTACCCAGGACAACATGAATAAGCTTCATAAATGGATAGAATACCACAAATGGAAATTCAAAGGCAAAACATATACTCCGCTGATGGATCCGGTTGCTCATCCTAAATGTCTGGTATTAATGACACGTACGGAATTCGGTCTGTTAGGTCACTATAACCAATACAAGAAATCTCCGTTCGGTACATTCGATGTAGGTGGTGACGGTATGACCGGTTATTCAACTTATGCAACTGAAAGCATCGCTTTGCGTGGTTACGAAAACAGCTCATTAACACCATACGGTTCTGAAGGTTATGCCTATGCACGTCTCGGTATCGAATTGAGATATCCGTTGATGCTGGAAACAAGTACTAACATTTATGTGTTAGGTTTCCTTGAAGCAGGTAACGCATGGCATGATATCAAGAAATTCAATCCATTCGAGTTGAAACGTTCTGCCGGTGTCGGTGTTCGTATCTTCCTTCCGATGATTGGTATGATGGGTATTGACTGGGGTTACGGTTTCGACAAAGTATTTGGTTCTAAACAATATGGAGGAAGCCAGTTCCACTTTATCTTAGGACAAGAATTCTAATGTATCATCAAAAACTAAACGTTATGAGAAAGTCTGTTCTATTAATCATGATGCTATTTGCTGTCAGCATGGCAGCAAATGCACAGAAATTTGCACTGATCGATACGGAATATATTATGAAGAATATTCCGGCAGCTCAAAGCGCTAACGAGCAAATGCAAGAAGCTACGAAGAAATACCAGAGTGAAGTAGAAGCTCTGGCTAAAGAAGCACAGAAGATGTTCCAGGATTACCAGGCAAAATCTTCCACTCTTTCTGCCGCACAAAAAACAAAGACAGAAGATGCAATCGTAGCGAAGGAAAAAGAAGCAGCCGAGCTGAAGCGTAACTACTTCGGTCCGGAAGGCGAATTAGCCAAGATGAGAGACAAGTTGATTACTCCGATTCAGGATGATATTTATGAAGCAGTGAAAGCTATATCACAGCAACATGGATATGATATGGTAATTGACAGAGCCTCTGCTACAGGTATAATATTTGCAAATCCACGCATAGATATTAGTGATGAAATCCTAAGAAAATTAGGATATTCAAATTAATTTCATACATTTACAGCTGGAAAT
>DXOJ01000613.1 GCA_019412865.1 Bacteroides sp.
AATTTCTCCTTTCCCGTTCCAGCTTCACATCAATGGCTTTCTGTAAATCCTCTGGCTTAATATCAAAAATGGACTCCAGGAAGTTCGGACAAATATAAGCATCTGCCATCTCTTCCAAGAGTCCAATTCTATCGCCATAACCTCGAACCTGTTTGCTGATCTGCTGCTGAAGCTCTGCAAATTCCTCCATTGCCACCGTACATTTTGTTTTCCAGGAATGTTTTTGAAGGCTTCTGTGAATAATACGCCGTCTTTCTTTTTCAGAAAATTGAATGTCACCTTTTTATCCCTGGATAAACCTATTCCGATTCATACTGAAGCTCCTCCTCGCAACGCAGACAATCATTATTAGCGGCTCCGAAACAGCCATGGCAATGCTTCCTCATATCATACTCAGCCTTGGTTATTTCAACAAATTCGTCATTTTCTTCTTTAAAGAAGCGATTAAGCTCCACTGTACAGTCTTCTGGTGTAATTGTATAGAAAATTCCAACTGTGTCGTAATCTCCATTTTCCGGATCAACTAAAAAATCTTCGCAATAGACCTTAAATGGTTTACTTGCCGGAAAATATGGCATGGTAATAGGGAACTTCTCTTCCATTACCCGATTGATCAAGCTACTATGATAGGAATCATGTGGATTGTTCATATTGATTCCACAGTATCTATCTACATCGTGATACTTTACGGTTCCATCAGAATATACATATTTGAAAAGAGAACTCATTCGCTTACACTGATAGTTTACAATTTCACCGCGATATCCCGAAAGGTCCGTAATATCACTCCAAACATCCTCTGTATCCTCGATCGATGTAAGTGGCTTTCCGTCAATTAGGCGATTCAGAATATATTTAGTCATACCGATACTGAAACCGCTATGGCCGTCCTCGGACAGACTGTGATAGGCTTTCAGAGCACTTTCGTAGCAGACGCAACCATAATCCCACTCCCTTTCTTTTGTTCCGGAGGCTTTTCTTTCGTTCTCACAAGCAATCTCTACCTCTTTTTCAGCCCATGTCTGCGTATTGGATTTTTCCCGGCAGGATGACAAAGGAATATTCCGGTCATCTATATACTCATTTGCAAAAATCTTTCTGGTATCAGAACCAAAGTTCTCGATGATTTCCGGAAGATTCTCATTGACCGCATCAAACACCAGATTTCTCTCCTTACACCACTCAACAGCTTTTTGAAGCATGTCTTCCACGCGGCAGGTCCACAGAATCAACTTATCTCCATCCTTTTTCCGATTACGAAGATACTCTATCAGTTCTTCGTTCGGCGCTCCGATCCCTGGCCAGTTGTTCTCACATAAAGTTCCATCGAAATCTACTGCAATAATTTTCACTGATTTAAGATTCATACGTTTTTTCTCCTTTCTTATAGCGGACTCATCCCTTATGCAACTACTATATCCGCCTTGTGGTCGCCCTCATTATTGCTCGACCCTCTCCCAAATTCTCCAATTACTCAAGCCATTTGTTGTCGATATAATAGAAACTGTAGACACAGACTCCAATTAAGACCATCCAAATAATCCAGAATATCCACATTGCAAAATCGGTTTCTAAGTATTCTACGGTTTCATCAATCTTCATATTTTCATAAAATGGTGAGTTATCGGCTATTGTTTTATCAGCCAGTTCTGTAAATATGGTTCCGGTAAAGTTTAAACCAACTCCATAATACTTATAACGAATGTGGCTGGATTCTTTAACAGTGTCTATATACTCCTTTCCCGGCAGGTCGATTTTACTAACTGAAAAAACGTGATTTAAAAATGATATTTCATCACATATCTGTTCCTCACTACCAGCATAATCCCATGTCCAATAGGTTTCCGTTGTATAGTAAGTATGGGTTTTTCCATTCGTAGTTGTTGTATGTGCAACCTGGCGAGTATGCATTGTATATCGTTCTTTCACTTTTTCAATATAAATGTATTCTCCACCAATTTCAGGATATGTAACTGTATCGACCGCTTTCAAATCGCCATATACAAAAGCGTTCCCGGCATTAGTCCTCATTCCGTACTCAAACAGTTCCTGCGATTCTATTTTTATCGCCTTGTTGTATTTTTCATTTTTATCCAATTGATAATCCGAAATTTTTCCAGCAATAAGGACTCCAATCAGAAGCATAATAGCGACAATCGATACACTTACCAGTATTTCCCGTTTCGTAATCTCGAAATTCCCGAAATCAAAACTTCTACGCTTGCGTCCTCTCATAGCTTTTACTCTCCAAACAGATTCTGCGGAGCATCGGCAGGAGCACTATAGTCAAGATAGGTATATCCCCGAACCTCATATCCGAGAATATTGAGAAAAAATCTTGTCGGGAATTTGCGTATATATCGGTTGTATTCTTTTACCTGCTTATTGTAGTTACTCCGATATTCTGCAATTAAATTTTCTGTAATTGAAAGTTCATTCATTAACTCTTTATAATTTTCATTAGATTTTAATTCTGGATACGCTTCTGACACCGCCGTGATAGCTGTAGTAACGTTTTCGATATCACCGGTAGAGCCTCTATTTTCAACAATCGCCGTCAATGTTTCCGCTTCATGCTTATCGTACTGCTTAACACAATTAGCAAGGTTGTAAACCAAATCTACACGTCGTTTTTCCTGAACTTTGATGTCAGAATCAGCAGTATTAACTTGCTCTTCCAAGGTAAATGCTCTGTTCTGGGAACTCTGTATACAAAACACACCTAACAAAATAATAGCAATAATACCGACTGCTACAATTAAAGCTACTTTCCAGTTGTTTTTAATTGTTCTCATGATTTTTTCTCCTTCTTACTCTTCTGAATTTATCTACACTCTTTATCACACCCGTATTCTTATTGATAATGCGATAATAGAACTCTGTCTCCTCAACCAACATCCAATCTTTACAGTTTAAATAATGAGCAGATAAGCATTCTTTTTGCTCTCTGGTCAATTTTTTCGGTTGCTTCATGTGGTTTTCTCCTCGCTGTAATTGATTTTCTTAGATTTGGGGAATACCAGCTTTTGATAAATTTCTTTGGCTTCTTCCCCTTGATAGGCATTGATAATTTCTACCCTTCCTTTTTGCTGCCTTCCAACAATCAGAACGCCAGCGTCTTTCCCATGAGAAAAATCCCAACTCACAATAACACTATCTGTTGATTTCATTCACTATCACCTCCCCAAGCTTATTTTTGATACGTCCTAAGATATCCTCCACCAATCTTCTCGTATTCGGATGCAGTTTTATATAGCTTTTCCGCTCCTCATACCAAGAGAAGATCTCCAGCAGGTTCCCTTTAAACCAGCTAAAGGACCACCAATCACAAATCATCTCCAGAATATAACAGTAAGGCATTTCCAAAATGATTTCTCCTTCTTCGGGATCGTCATTGATAAGCACCCAATACTGCCAATGATGAGGGTTTCGATGAATATGTAACAGCCAAGCTTTTCTGAAATCCTCAACTACTCCATAAGAGCGATTGCCTCCATAAAAATAAATATCATAGGGGCCATACTCATCGGGCTCCGTTTTGGATTGGTCATGTGCAAATACGATATTGTGTTCCGCACCACTGCCCTCTGTAATTTCAGGAAGATTTTTCTGCAACCAACGAAATCCGGCTTCAACGTTGGATTTATGTTGCGCCAAATATCGGTCATATTGATAGCTCATTTTTTCTTTTCCTCCCACTTCATAGGTTTCTGGGAATTGAGATTGTATCCATAATCCAAGCATTCATTACATGGGTCGAATTTTTCTCCCAATTCCTTGTGTTTACAGGTTTTACAATACTTTTTAAAATCCACTTCCAAATACTCTTCGTTCATGGTTGATCTCCTTTCACCACTTCACAAACCTCGATTCATTAAAATCTCTCTTATCTTTCAGTGCCTTACTAATTGCCAAATCAATCCCACTACGAGATTTCAAGTGATAGTAATACAAATCTTTGAATGGCGTATTCAACCTGTCTATTCGCCCCGCAGATTGCTGCATGATTTTGTAAGAATAGTTCTGTGAGTAGAATATAATGGTATCTGTCTTGATGCAGTTCCATCCTTCCGCTCCAGCATTGTACTGAACAAGATACACCCAGTTTTTCGACTCTGGGATTGGCTGGTGTTTGTGACCATTCCACTCTGCAATTTCAAAGACTCCATCGTCTTCATAAATTCGAAACAACCCGTTCAAAAGCTCCAGCTCATAATCAAAGTTGTAAAATATAATGGCTCTGGGATGCTTCTCTACAATTTCCATCAAGGCGATCTGTCGTGACTCGTCCGTATTCACAATTTTCCGCCATACATAGCAAAGACCGGCGGCATTCGCAATCGGCTCATTCTTATACGGGTCCCATCGTGTTCGTCCAACATCTTTGTATCGCTCTATGCTGTATCGAACAAATATATCTTCGTGATGAGAAACCGTCTGACGCTTGAAATCCATATTCACCAAAATACGATTTCTGAGTCGAATCAATCTCCCAGTATTCAAATATCGGTCAATCTTTGGGTATTTACTGAATCGACTATAAACCACATGTTCTCGGATGAATTCTGTCCGGTTTTTGTAAAACCCATTTGCGATGAATGCCGGAATATAATCCTGCCAGGTATCTCCCGGAGTTGCAGACAATAGAATCCACTGATTTGATTTGGTGATTTTCAAAAACGCCTTCACCCAAGCTCCGGAGCCTATCACTCTCTGCTCGTCAAATATAAAGAAAGCATCCTTTACATCCTCGTACTTCTTGATATTATTCCAGGAATCCACGACAATCTGATTTGAATATAGATTGACATCCTCGTGAACCGAAAGAAGGAAGGGCGAAAGATCACCCTCCCATTCCATCGTGTCCCGCTTTCTGGCTGTTGTGATGATGTATAAGTCCTTTGGGGGATCGTCCATCGCAACATAATCCTCAACCCCCATCAAGCAATCCGGATTTCCGCCATTCTGGAGATAGTAATAAGCTAATGCTGTTCTTGATTTTCCGCTTCCAACGCCGCCACACAGAATACAACCATTTCTCATTTTTTTTACTGCTACTATTTGATAGTCATACAATTCAACGGCCATTCCGTTGCTCCTCAAGAACCGCTGTTATGCTGTTTTTCAGGTTCGCCATATCCGAATACATCTCGTTTTCATTCTTCGTGCAGTCATCTTCTATGGGGGCCATATTTAACAGACTATCCAGCTCTTTTTCTAATGCTTTCAATCGTTCATTCACGCTTATCCCTCCTCATAAACTTTCATATACTGTGAAATAATCTTCTCATAGTCCACACATCTGAAAAATATATAGGTGTAAACCAGTAATTCTTCAAATCATCAGCCATAGTCATTGGTTTGGTCAAAGAATTTCCAACTTTAAAATATCCAGCAATTCCTAGAAGAGAAAGTTGAATATAGCACATCAAAGCTGGAACTTCTTCAATGTCTTGTCCGGAAACTAATAAATGGTTTTGATAATTATAATTTTCTTTTTCTAATTGCTTTCGTGCTTCGTGAATAGCAGCAATCAAGTTGGCTCCCGCTCCGCAACATGGATCGTTGATGGTAATATAGCCATCTTTCCTTACTTTCTCAGTTACATCCGTAATGGTGATTTTTGCCATAAGCCGACACATGTCATAAGGAGT
Source organism: Bacteroides sp. (assembly GCA_019412865.1). GTDB lineage: Bacteria > Bacteroidota > Bacteroidia > Bacteroidales > Bacteroidaceae > Bacteroides. Next base: position 5,655 of record DXOJ01000613.1, read on the forward strand.
AAATATTTGTTTCAACTCATCGTAGCCAAGATTTAAGCTCATGTACATCTTTCCTAAAAAATCCTGCTCCGGATTCATTTCTAAAGACATGACCAGATTTGCAAACAACTGTGGAAAAAGTTCCTGTTTTGACTTACTGTAATGGCGAATGATATCCAAGTATCGTTTCTCTCGCTTATCATATTGAGATTTGTCCACAGAATTTGATATAGAACAAGCCGACATAACAATAAAGTCTTTCCAAATATCCCACGGTCTGTTTTTTTCTGAAACAAGTTGACGAAAGATGTTCATAAATTCTTTCTCATATCTGTCGGGTTTGAAAGTGGGAAGATTTTTCATTTTCGGCTTCGGTGATAAGCTTACTTGATGTTCCTCTTTATGAACTACAAAGTCGTGCTTCTCTGATATTTTCTTTGGTTTTTCGACCTTGGAAATAGAAGCATTGATCTTCGGTTTCGCTGTGGTTCGCTTCTTTTTCCGATTCCAAAATGCCATAACTTTCTCCTTTCGCAGAAATATAGGGCTGTTTCCTCTAGCCTTAGGACATTTACCTTGCTGGCAATATCAGGCACCCTATTTGTCGCTCATCAGTGGAATGGGACCTCTTCCGGCCCTTCTTCCTCCGCATACTTCTCAGCAAACTCATCCTCTTCGATGGTGACATACATCGTTTTCAGATAAGCCTTAATACCGCTCTTACCGTTCACGTCCCAAGAATACGGCCGAATCGTCAAATCAACCTTCCGAATCTCCGCATAGTCCAAAGTGGAAATGGATTCATCATCCAACGGTGTTTTTGTCTTTCTGGTAATCATATACACCTTAGGCGGGATATTCTCAAAGCTGACTGCCACCTGGATATAATGTTTCGGCTCTTCGTCCTCGTCTCTCGGAGCCAGCGCTCTTACATTCCATCCATCATTGGAGAGTTTCTCCGCCTGCTCCGGATCTTCGATGATGACACAGAAATTCCGATTTCCAGCCCGATTGTATTTAGACTCTTCGCCTCGGAAGTTTCGAAAAATAATTCTTGCGTTTTCAATAATGATATTGGGTACATTTTTGTAAGCCATGATATACTTCTCCTTTTCTTTAATTAAATGGTATTTCCTCATCAGCGTCTTCTGGAATGTTCATAAAATCCTCAAGCTTAGGTTTGGGAATATAAGGATCATCGGATATGAACCATTCAAAGTCACCATATTTGGATATGGTTTCCACTGCATCGTCTACAAGCTTGTCATAATAAGAACGATCAACGGAATCCTCTTTAGAGAGTTCCTTTACCATCTCAGACTCTAACCACCGATAGCCCTTTGACCCAGTGGCAGCATAATATCGTCCGTCCTTTTCTCTCATGAGCAATCCGCCACCAGCCCCCGATTTAATCGGACAGAACTGACCAACTCGTCCAATGAAAATATAATTGTGAGTCGCCTCGTCTTTTTTACAAAGCTCGCTGTATCTTGCTCCTATTTCTTCGTATGTATATCCGTATTTAGATGCGACATCTTCAAGAGATTTCCCTCCAGCCTGACTATTCCAAGCCTTGTCGATGGCATTTAATTCCCTTTCTTCCTCGGTTGTAAGCCGCGGAAGTTTCTCATTCATATCCAAATATAAAGCGCTGCTTACCGACTTGGTTTCACACACATCTTCAAAGGCAATTTCTTCGCCGCTGAAAAGTTTCTTGAAGACATACGGAATCTGGAACTGAGTTCCTGTGGCTGTCCATTTTCCGTCTTTATACTTGGCGATATAGACGGCGTCATTTACAAGGCACATCCGGTCGTATGTAGCCTCATGCTCAAAGGTGTAACCATATCGCTTTCCGTAATCCATAACAAACTGGATAATCTCCGGTGTCGCATCAGGAATCTTGATAGAGTCCGTCTTAATGTGAGCAACAGTAAAGCCCCGTTCCTGTACCTCGTGTTTAAGGTTAATCATGAACAGAGCTCCTCGTTTGGCTACAATATTATCTTTGTTTCTCGGATCACGGAACGGATTCTCGAAGTTAGCAGAAGTCAGACCATATACCGAGTTGATTGCCGTCTTCAAAGCATTTGCCAAATCCTTCGCTGTCATCTCTCCGTCAATGACCTTCTGGATATATGGTGTCAACTTCCCATCCAGCATATGATTGACTTCGTCCCAAGCTTCGTGTTTGATGCTGACTCGTCCTTCCACAATGTCACGGAAGGCTCTCGTAAATTTCACACCGAACAGAACTTCTGCAATTGCACTATGAGGATGCATAGAGGAAATATCCAGCAATGCCACATTTCCGTACATACCAGGTTCTGCATAGACATAACCGCCTTCTCCAACTTCTTCTCCTCGATATGTCGATTTTCCATTCTCATACTTGTATCCAGGAAAATATGGTAAGAGACTTCCTTCATCGCCATGCGTTTGCGCCATCATTTCGGGACACGCTTCGGCCAAGAAGGAATAGGTTTCTTCATCAAGGTGATGCACTGGCTCTGCCAGATTTCGGTAATTGAACTGATCCTGTGGTTTCCGCTCGTTTCCAAATATAATCTTCTGGGTAAGCGTATTGGTCGTATCATTCACTGTCATTCCAGCCAAATCCGCCAGAATCTGTCGAGCTGTCCAATCAGCTTTCAGATAATGGAATGCCGCTTCGGTTGCAATTACATCGTTATCACAATACTCGGCAACTTTCGTCCACATTTCTTCTGGAACCGGTTGATCCCAAGGAAGCCCAAGCTCCTGATGATGGATTCCCATCTCAATTTCCAGCTTCTTCAAGCTCTTTTTATTTCCGGCAGATGCAAAGTCATACACATCCGTATAGGAAACATTGTAGGCTTCTCCAAAGAAACAATTCGGACTTCCACTGATAATTTTTTGTGAGAGGTTATAAAGCTGCTCGTTTGTATAACCCATGAGTCTTGCATACAGAATATGATTATCATATCGCCGACAGTTAAACCCGACCAACCGGAATCGCATCAATTCCTCAATCTCCGTTGGAGTCGGGTTAATCATACGCACCACAGGCTTTCCTTCGCCCTCGATTTTCCAGTTTACAAGGAACAGATTTGGAAATACCTCAATATCGTAAAATACCAACTTTGCTTCTTCGTTTCTCCCCGCTGTGGAAGGGTCTGCTGATTTAAACTGCATCTTATTAACCAGCTTGATACAGTATTCGGCCTGATGCGTACTATTCGCAGCAAATGCTAAAACCGCATTCCGCATGTCCGTCACGTCATAACTCAAATCGCTGGAATATGCGTCCTCCAGTATTTTGTAGATAAAGTCGATACTGGGCTTAGTACCCGGATGGATTTCTTTATTCAGATTTCTCTTGATTAGTGTTCTAAGCCCTTTCTCGCTTTTAATCGCTTCAAAATTTACCATTTTATCTTCTCCTTTCGTCGGTAAACCAGAGCTAATCGTTGCGATGGGCAAATCATTACACTTTGTAAGTTTTCTTCGTAATGAGCTTTTACCCGTGAACACTTTCACTTCGATGTGGTCGTCATAAATACGACTCAGTTTTTTCACATCTCCCGTATAAATATAATGAAGATGAACCCCCTTTCCGCTTTTGCTTAGCTCTGCATAAGTCGCCGGCCACTTGCTTGCTTCTTCTACATTCCGTTCGAAGGATTTGTTCCCTTCCTTATTTGGAATATCGAAATCAATTACGATGTGGTTTTCCGGGACTTTAACATAGTGGATTTTAGAAGTATCCAAATCCGATAGCTTCGTTTTTACCTTGTTCCATTTCATGGAAGGTGTTTCTTTGTCTGTTGCATACTGCGATGGACAATCGGAACATACCTGATCGAAAATGGATTTGGCAGTATTAAACTGCAATAATGAAGGCTTCTCTTCCGGCTTTTCAGCAACCATTTCCTCTTCAAATTTTTCAGTCCGGAATCCGATATAATAACTTCGTACTCTCGAACCGTCCTCCATGTTGAATCGCTCTTTGTAGTCATGGAAATAGTTCTTCAGTTCTTCCTTAAAAATTCTCTGAGAAAATGGATAGCCTACTTTGGCTTCATCACAATAGGTCTTATACATCTCCCAGGCAGCTTTCAAAGTCGTGCCGTTTTCCCGTTTGAATACATGGTAGGAATCAATGATGAAGTTATAGAAATCATTGGATGCGCCCAGCATTGCAATGGGAATATAGTCATCATACAGACCGGGATTGTTTAGATAGATTTCCCGGCAGTGATATGCAATCGCTCCCAGTTCGAATTCAATCTGTTTCATAATTGCTTTGT
>DXOJ01000614.1 GCA_019412865.1 Bacteroides sp.
TTGTTTTCTTAGATTTATCACACGTAGAATGAAATAAAATCCTCCGATCACAAACAAGATATAGCATGAAATAGCCCACCAACTCGACCAGAAAGGTTGTGTGATGATGATTTTCATACTACGTTCCTGAAAGACAATATCATGTTCTTCTCTGGATACTGCACGTACATGAAGAGTGTATTTACCCGAAGGTAAATTGGTGAAACGAATCAAATTATTATCTCCCGGTTGTGTCCATTTCTCATAAAATCCTTCCAGCTTCCAGGAGTATAGTGCATTTCCCGGTGAATCATAATTGATCGTAGAGACTTCGAATGAAAATGTATTCTCATCATATTTGAGTTCCAATACATCCGTTTCATCAATACTCTTCTGTAAAGGAGAGTCCTCAACACCCGGATAAACAGGTTGATATGAAAGATAAAAGTTGCTGAATATCAGTCTGGAAAACTCATACTTTGGAAACTTCACATTCTCCGGAAATTCAATCGCTCCATCCGCACTTCCAAATACAAAGCCTTTATTCTTACGCACTGCTCCTGCAGATGCATTAAAATAGGCAGGTAACAATCCTTCTCCTCTGGTCCAGTTATTGAATATCTTCTCTTTAGTATGAAAACAGGTAATTCCATTCTCTGTACTCATCATTATACGCCCGTTCACTTCCGGCAGTATTGTAAATATCCTGTTTGAAACCAGTGCAGAATTATCAGAAAAATAGTGCTCGAATGTTTTATTTTGATGATTGTACACAAATACTCCCACACCATTTGTTCCGATATATAGCAAGCCATCATCTGCCTGATAAAGCGTATTGATATAAGCAGCTCCTATTTCCATTTCAATAAACTGATATTCGCCGGTATTTCGATTTAATAAATACAATCCTCCAACGGTTCCGATCCACATATTGTCTTTGTCTTTTTCAACAATCGATGTGATAGAATTCAACCCCGGATATAAACGAACACTGTTAGCCGCCAGATTAAAACATTTTAGATTATAGTACCCTCCCGACCAGATATATCCTCTTGAATCCTTAACTATATCACGAATATACTTATCCGGGCGCATATTGACGTGAGAAAGCAGGTAAGGAGAGAAGTATTCAACCGACAATGTATTCTTGTTTATTTTATAAATGCCGGAAGTAAATCCCCCTGCCCATATAATACCGGGAGATACTTCACATAAAGTAATAAAGATATGGTTTTTATCTTTTATCTGTTGGTCAAAAGAACTTAGGAACGAATGCCATTTACCAGTTTTTGACTGATAAAGACTAATACCATTACTGGTTCCAAACCATAAATCGCCATCCTCGTCTTCAATAACCGCATGTACCTGATCGTTGATTAGCGATTGGTGATTACCCATGGAATGTTTCATCCAATGATAATTTTCATAGCGGTTATCCATTATTGTGATCCCGGTAGGATAATTGGCGAGCCATATTCGTTTTTCTTCATCTACAAAGACATCATTGATGTTATTTCCGTTCATTTCATTATAACTCTGATAGTTGGCTACAATGTAATGTTCCAGTTTACACGTGTTTACATCAACTTTATATACTCCCATCCCTTCGGTTGCAATCAACAGTTCCGTTTCATTCAAAGGGCTGATACGAGCTATGTTTACGTCACTAAGGTCAGCGTCCGGCCGTATAATTTCCTGCGTATTCGTATCATACACAAAAACTCCTCTTTCAAATGAACCGATAAACAGTCTTTTTAATTGCTGATGAAAATACAGTTCACTCACCTGAGCATGGAAATAGTCTAATGTTTCAACAGGTATAATCTCTAAAACATTATTTTCCTGTTTGACATATCGTACGCCTGTCTCCGTTGCTATAAAGAAATGGTGCTCATCTACTTGCTCTATTGCCGTGATACTACTGTGAAGCACATTAGGGAATTGGAAGATACGAGCATCTTTAATATTATAAAGCAATACAGTATCCTTGCGACATAACCAAATATTATTATTCCGGTCCAAATAACCACAGCTAATTGTTTCAGAAGTATCCGGTAATCTATATACCATTCTGAAATCATCTTTATTAGCGTCATATTGAAAGATTCTCCCTTGCTTGCCAATCACCCAGATACCTATATGAGGTTCTGTATACAGCCATCCCAGACGTATGGGAGCATCTAAAGTATTACCTTCTTTATTTAATTTATAGTGTTTTATATCTTTACCGTTGTATCGGTCCATCCCTTCATTTGTAAGGAACCACATATAGCCCTGAGCATCTTTCTGAATATTGAATATCCGGCGATTGCTCAAGCCATCTTCTATTCCTATATATTTGTATGTTTGTGCCGTAACCCAAACAGGAAAAAAGAGAAGAATATATACAATGT
>DXOJ01000615.1 GCA_019412865.1 Bacteroides sp.
TGTTAAAGGACGTAGGGATTATGAACATTTGTTACCCTTGACAATCGGACTGGAGCAATAACAAATATTAAAAATCAGTATCTTTTTTGACGTTATTTATTGGAGAACCGCCGTGTGGCGGCTTTCCTTGGAGTACACGTCAAAATTGGACGCTAACCACAGTCCAAGTGCTATTAGTAGTATGATACTAGCATAGCAGTAATACTACTATTGTTGGTCTATAGTTGTTCTATAGGCTGTTAAGAGAAAGTATAAACAAACTAACAACTATTAAAGATAAAGGTGTTACTATGCCTGATTGTGGTTCTGAATGTCGCCGGTTCGAGTCCGGTCTTCCACCCAACAAAAACCCTTGTAAGTTAAATACTTATGAGGGTTTTCTGCTTTCAGGAAATAGGCATCTTAGAGAGCAAATCATGCTAAATCCTACCTAATATTCCTTGTTGTTGGTCTATTGTTGACCCCCAATTAAGTAAGTTAAAATGCTAACAAATAATACATAAATCTTTCCGTTTAACCCATAAACCAAATATATTCTCTATATTTGTGTAGCATTTGCATTAAAAGAACATAGTATATCATGGAAAATGAAAAGAAATTAACCCGCTCTTCCAATCGAATGATTGCAGGTGTATGTGCCGGAATAGCCGAATATTTCGGATAGGATGCTACTTTATTGAGAATAGTATATATATTGGCTACATTCTTCACCGCTTTCGCCGGAGTGATTATATATATTATCCTGTGGATTGTCATGCCGGGAAGAAAACCTTCAGACGGATATGAAGACCGCATGAATCAACGCCTACATTGATATGAAAATCAAGAATATCGACCATATCGTCATACCGGTGTCCGATATAGATAAAAGCCTACATTTCTACACAGAAGTCCTGGGAATGGAAGCCGATACAAGCAACCAACGCTTTGCCGTCAAGTTCGGTAATCAGAAAATCAATCTTCATGTAGGAAAAGCACAGTTCCTTCCTGCAGCCAAGCATCCTGCTTTCGGAAGTGCGGACATCTGTTTACTTACAGAAGGAAACATAGAGGAAATAAAGGCCGAAGTAGAATCCAAAGGAATAGAAATAGAAGTCGGTATAGTCCAGCGTCAAGGTGCGCAGGGGGCCATCCGGAGTATTTATTTCAGAGATCCGGATGGTAATCTGATAGAAGTAAGTACATTAATATAATTCCAGCCCGAACTCATCTTTCAGTTGCATCAATGCCTGATTCTTTTGAGCCATCATCTGGAATTTCTCGACACGTCCCACAGGACGTACTGTTTCTGTTGCCTCACTTACCCGCACTGTCATCATCACTTTACTGTTCTTCAGTCTGCCGCGAAGATAATCCTGCAATTCGGGAATCAAAGCTGTAAAATCCTTTGCAGCAAACTCATTATCAACCACCACTTCAAAAGTCGTTGAGTTGTTAAGCAACGCCGGACGGAGCATTTGCATACGTTTTGCAAGAGCATCCTGTTCTTTCGGCAACTGGCCGGCATACTCCTGCCAATAATAATTCAAATCCCGGTCATTGAACATAAAATCCTCTTCCGGTTGTTGCACCTTAGGAACATAAGTTGTAGTCGCATTCTGCGATACTTGGTCACGCTGCGGATTCTTGATAGATACCCCCAAGCTGGACATCTTCATCACGGGAATTTTTCGTTCTTCCTTGGCAGTCTGAGCAACTCCCGCTCCTTGTGACGGAGCAGACGAAGCCGCACCAGGAGAAGCCGGTGCTCCCGGTTGCACAGCCGCAGAAGCCTGCGGATGCTGGACAGTAGTGCCATTAGCAGCCTGTGTTGTAACTGAAGACGGAGACGAATGAACTGGAGCCTGCTGAACCTGAGTGGCAGAAGCTACCTGCGGCTGCTGTGCTGCGGCAGGCTGAGTGAATACGGGTTTTATAGTCTTCTTAGGGCCACGCCCACCACTCACGTCATCCCCCTCGGTGGTAAGCTGTGCAACCTGTATCAAGGTCAGTTCTACCAGCAAACGCTTATTTTTGCTGATGCGGTAATTCAAATCGCACTCATTACACAGCTTCATAGCCCGGTACAAAAAAGGTAACGGACATTTCTGCGCCTGTTCCTGATAACGTTGGCGTATACTCGCTCCCACTTCCAGTAAAGGCAATGTCACCGGGTCTTTCCCGACCAACAAGTCACGGAAATGAGACGACAATCCGGTAATAAAGTGACTTCCGTCAAAACCTTTATTCAATATATCATTGAAAAGCAACAATGCGTCGCTCACCTTGTTTTCGAGGAAGCAATCCGTCAGACGGAAATAATATTCATAATCAAGTACGTTCAGATTATCAATCACACTCTTATAGGTGATATTTCCTCCGGTGAAACTAACCACCTGATCGAAGATAGACAATGCATCACGCATACCACCGTCCGCCTTCATGGCTATCACGTTCAGCGCTTCCGGCTCTGCCGTGATTCCTTCTTTCGAAGCAACATACGACAGATGATTCACCGTATCTTCCACGCTTATCCGGTTAAAGTCATAAATCTGACAACGGGAAAGAATGGTAGGAAGAATCTTATGCTTCTCCGTCGTAGCCAGAATAAAAATTGCATGACGGGGAGGTTCTTCCAGCGTTTTCAGGAACGCATTGAAAGCAGATGCCGAGAGCATGTGCACCTCGTCGATGATATATACCTTATACTTACCAATCTGTGGCGGGATACGCACTTGCTCCACCAACTGGCGAATGTCATCCACCGAGTTATTAGAAGCAGCATCGAGTTCGTGAATATTATATGACCGCTGTTCGTTGAAAGCTACACATGACTCACACTGATTGCAAGCCTCTCCGTCAGCGGTAGGCGTCATACAATTAATGGTTTTGGCAAAGATACGCGCGCAAGTCGTTTTTCCTACCCCGCGCGGTCCGCAAAACAAATAAGCATGAGCCAGTTTTTGGGTAGCAATTGCATTTTTCAGCGTAGTAGTCAACGCCCGCTGTCCCACCACCGATTCGAACGTGGACGGACGGTATTTACGGGCTGAAACAATATAGTTTTCCATATCCGGGATTCTCTCTGTTTTTGAAATTTCGCTTATTCTGCAAATGTACACAAAAAAAGTGATAAGTAATAAGGGATAAAGAGAGAAGTTTTGAAGCCGAAGCGATAAGTTTTTAAGTTATTAGTTTTATCTTTGCAGATATTAAAAGGAGAAATTATGGGTAAACTAATCAGTATCTGGAGTTTCATATGCAGACGCAAGTACCTCATTACGGTCGTTGCATTTGCTGTTATCATTGGTTTTCTGGACGAGAACAGCCTGGTTCGTCGTTTCGGATATGAACGGGAAATCAGCCAGTTGAAAGAAGAGATAGAAAAGTACCGGGCAGATTACGAAGAGAACACCAAACGTCTCAACGAAATAAGTACCAATCCGGACGCCATCGAACAGATCGCCCGTGAAAAGTATCTGATGAAGAAACCCAACGAAGATATTTACGTTTTTGAAGATTAAAGAATGAAACAATTAGTACCCGCCCTTTTCACCGTAGGCGCCATAATGGCTCTCACCGGAGCAGCTGTGTTTATTACCGGATGGATATATGCTCCTTACATATATACTGTTGGAGCCGGATGTATCGCATTGGCACAAGTGAACACACCCGTCAAAGGAAAGAGCAAAACATTGAAACGCCTGCGTGTTCAGCAGATATTCGGTGCACTGGCACTTATCCTGACCGGAGCCTTTATGTTTACCACACGAGGCAATGAATGGATTGCCTGCCTCACAGTTGCTGCCATCCTCGAACTTTACACCGCTTTCCGTATTCCACAGGAAGAAGAAAAAGAAAGGTCATAAAAAAAGCCCGTTCATAGCTTTTCAGTCTTGAACAGGCATCACTTTTTTTAATTCGATAATGTTCCGTCCTTTTATAAAGAACGGAACAGTTTTATATCATTTATTTCTTCACAGGTGAATACCTTGCATTCAACCCGTCAACAATTTCTTTTGTAATATTGAAAGTGCTGTCAGCATAAAGCAGGTTATCGAAACCAGTGTTGCTGAAGATCAGGCTATATCCGTGAGTCTTATTATATTCTTTCAGGAAAGCGTTGATAGAATCGCGGAACTGCAAGCTATTCTTGTTGTTCTCTTCCATCAAACCATTCTGAAGTTTGTTGCTCAACTCTTGCAAATCTTGTTCCAACTTCACCAGACGGTTGTACTCTTGCTGCGCTCTATCTTGTGACAGGAAAGCATTGTTTTCAACTTTCTTCTGAAAATCTTGCTTTTCCTTGTTCAAAGAGGTAGCCTTCTGATTCAATGTCATACGAACGTTTTCGCTCTTCTTTACCATAGCCTCATTCAAGTCAATACAGAAATTGTATTTGGCAAGCAGCGTATCTATTTCAACATAGGCAATTTTCATTCCTGACAGTTCGGCATTAGCCTGAGCCGGAGCATTGGTAGTTTGATTGTCAGTTTTGCCAGCACATTGTGAAAATAAAACGATAAACGTAAGAGCAGCCAAACCGTTCATGAG
>DXOJ01000616.1 GCA_019412865.1 Bacteroides sp.
GGGATTTATAAAATATGCGGAAGGTCAAAAGGCAAAGAGAGAAACACTGTTATTCCCTGAATTAAGAAACAGGCGTGCCGATAAAAAACTTTATCCGAAAGCGTCCAGATGGTTTAATGATGTATTCAAAAAGGAAGTCGGTATAACATCTGTAGTGACAAAGACAAAGAAAGATGAAAAGAAACTGGACTTCCATTCTTTCAGAGCGACATTCATAGATACAGCAAAGCAGCTTTCACTTCCATTGTCACAGGTACATGAGATAGTCGGACATACGGAGGACAGGGCGTTACCAGTATCTATGAGGAAAGATACGGAATTGCAATTCTCTTCCATGACGTTATTGAAAAAATAAAGTACGACGGCCTTGATTTGTCGAAACTAAAGAATAACCGCTATAGCCGTCAACAGTAGGGTTTAAATCCCCTCCCAGAATCAACGCAGAGGGGCTAATTTAATGCGGCGGTATAAAAACTACCTGCCTTAAATGGAGGCTATCCAAAGAATAGACCTCCCTGTCTCTTTTCTACATGGCTATGTGGAGGAAGGTCATAGGCAAAGACAACGCCCTTGACGGTAGGGCGTCGTGTGGTACAATCCTCTTAAGCAGGGCGTGTGAAAAAAACTCTGTAAATATGGACCTTCTGTGAGAAATCCAATACAACTAGGGCTAATAACGATCCCTGTATGACAAAATTATCAACCTATTAAGTGGCCAGTGTCAATACAAACACTGACCGCTTTTTATTAATCTTAGCCTATTCAGGCATCCGTCCTTCATACATTACAGCTAGTTCACCAAGGATACTGCGCCAGTTCCTAACTGGCATACTCCATTTTTTGGTCGCCTCAAAAGTAGCCAGATATAAGGCTTTTAAAAGGGCGCCTGCGCTGGGGAATACGCTTCTTTGGCTGTTGAGCCTGCGATAGGTGGAATTAAGGCTTTCTATCGCGTTTGTCGTGTAAATGACCTTTCTTACCTGGCAAGAAAATTTAAATATCGGAGAGATCGTATCCCAGTTGCGCTCCCACCCCTTCACTGCATTTGCATATTTTGATCCCCATTTCTCAGCAACACGATCCCTGGCTTCCAGCGCATGGGACTCGTCGGGAGCTTGATAGATTGTTTTCAGGTCTGCGGCAAATTCTTTGCGGTCTTTTTCAACCACATATTTCATAGTGCTCCTGACCTGATGTATAAGGCAGCGCTGGTATTCGGTCTGCGGGAACGCACTTTCGACTGCTTCGCGCATTCCGCTAAGGCCGTCTGCACAGAGAATGAAGATATCCCTTACACCACGGTTCTTCAGGGAATTCAGGACTGTCAGCCAGTATTTGGCGCTTTCATTTTCTCCCACCTGCAGAGAAAGCACTTCTTTTATACCGTTGCTGTTGATTCCAAGTATTACATAGGCTGCGAGCTTCTTTACTGCGTTATCTTCCCTAACAGAATAATGAATCGCATCTATAAAAACAATGGGGTAGACTTCGGAGAGTGGCCTGTTCTGCCATTCTTCGATCTGCGGCATTATCTTGTCAGTCACATCCGATATGAAGCCTTCTGAGACGTCGAACCCGTAAATATCCTGTATCGTTGCCGATATCTGACGGGTAGTCATTCCTTTAGCGTACATAGATATTATTTTCTGGTCTATCTCGGAAATATCTTTTTGTAGCTTTCTTACTATCTTAGGCTCGAAGCTGGATTCCCTGTCCTGAGGAACGTCTATGGAAAACTCTCCAAAACTTGAGTTTACATGCTTTTGTTTGTATCCGTTGCGGTAGTCGCTGCCTTCTGAACGCTGAGATTTCTTATAACCGAGATGTTCGTCCATCTCAGTCTCCATCATCTCTTTAATCGTACCACCCAGAAGATCTTTCAGCGCATCTTGGATATCCTTTGCAGATTTGATATCGTATTCCTGAAGTAGGTATCTGATGATATCTCTTTTCCCGTCTGTCATCTGAACTTTGTGAGTAATCTTCTTATCTTTTGCCATTTTAAAGGCCTCCTGTAAGTAATTTTAATTTATCACAGAAGGCCTTTTTTTGCGATTTCTATATTTACAGAGCTTGTTTCATAGGTTCTACTTTAATTTAATCCCAGATTTTATTGAATTCAGTGAGTTCTTCCACGCGCTCTTTCGTATTTCTCTTAAGTGTTGAGCCAAACTCCATGGGGAAAATCATTTGGAACCAGCGATTCATACAGTTTACGTAATTTTGCCAGCTCCATATAAGGTCCCAGAACTCGTCTTTGCTATTGATGCTGTCAAAACTATCTATGATTGCGTCACAGAATTCGCTGAATTTCGGTAAGTTAAGCCACGGTGCAGGGCAATTTGTTCCGGTGCCGGTAGAGTCGCCCATGAGGTGGCACATGTGTTTATTGATATATATCCACATCTTCTTACAGTGCTCGAGAGAGAACGAATCATCTCTCAGCGCCTGCTGTATTGCGGGAGATGCCGTCCACCATCCCATAGCTTGTGTGTCGCTCACGAGGAAAAATAGGTTGCCTAGATACTGCCCGTGGGACCCAGCTCCGCTGGGAAATACTCCCGCGCGGCTCATCTTGACCTCGATTGGTTCCTCACTCCAATTTTTATCGATTTCTGCTTCTATTAGCTCTTTTACTTTTATCCAATCCTTGCTCATTTTAGCGTGCCTCTTTTCTGCGGAATATTGTCATGGTTGGTTTGTGCTCATAGGATTGGGCGTCCCATACATACTTTCCTGCCTCGTAGTATTTATTTAAATCTTCGTCTATTACTTGGGCGATATACGAGCCAGACGTTGGCAACGGTTCTGTTACATGTGCGCCGTAACATGTCGTGACTTCATATCCGGAATAAAGAAGCATCCCAGGGGTGAGCTCGGAATATAATCTTTTTACCTTTGACAGGTTAGATGCCTGAAACCCTATTTTTACAGGATGTCGTGGCGGGCGTGGACGCGCATCGAAAAGGCAGCCGGTGGAAAGGGTGTGACAATTCATGGTCCTCAGCGGTTCTTTCAGTAAGTTCCAAAAACGCTC
>DXOJ01000617.1 GCA_019412865.1 Bacteroides sp.
GGGCACTTCAACAGTGCCCAAATTAAAGGGTATGCCCTTAATTGAGTGCTTACATCTTAGCAGCAAAATTGAAAACTTTATGCTAAGATGAAGAAATCCTTTTATTTATTACTGCTAATCACTCTATATAGCAGTATCAGCTTTGCTCAAAGCCTGAAATCTATATCTATTTTAGGCGATTCGTATTCAACATTTGAAGGATACCTGCAACCCGATACCAATAGCATTTGGTATTATGTTTCTCCGCGACAGCAAACGGATGTAACTTCCGTAAAGCAGACCTGGTGGCATAAATTCATCAAAGAGAATAACTACCGCCTTTGTGTCAACAACTCTTTTTCCGGTGCAACGATTTGTAATACCGGTTATAATCAGGCTGATTATTCGGATCGTTCTTTTATTACCCGTATGGATAAGCTGGGATGTCCGGATATCATCTTTATTTTCGGTGCAACGAATGATTGTTGGGCCGGCTCACCGCTTGGGGATTACAAGTATGAAGGGTGGACCAAGGAAGATTTATATACATTCCGTCCGGCTATGGCATATCTGCTTGACCACATGATTGATCGTTATCCTAATGTTGAAATCTACTTTCTGCTGAACTCTGGTTTAAAGGAAGAGTTTAATGAATCAGTCAGAGCTATCTGCAATCACTATAACATTGATTGTATTGAACTGCATGATATTGACAAAAAGAGCGGTCATCCTTCGATAAAGGGGATGGAGCAGATTAGTGAACAGATTAAGATGTTTATGAGGAAGACGAAGTGAAAAACAACGGAAATATAAGAAATAATATTGCCACTTGCTACTCTTTGATTAGGAATACTATTTCAAAGAGTGCCAAGTGGCAATAAGTTTAGTTGTTTATATTAATATCCCGGATTCTGCATTGCTTTCTTTTCTTCATTGCTTAGTGCAGAACCATTTGAATTGGTGATACCGTCCAAGAAGGCTTGGGGGATCGGACGATAGTAATGTTTCTCCGATTTGAATTCGCCAAGACCTCTGCTGGCACCGTCGTTGAATTTATGCCAGCGGGCGTCTAACGTCTTGGTACGTGCCAGATCTTCCCAGCGTTGCAATTCGCCACAAAGCTCACGGGTACGTTCATTTAATAGGAAGCACATCATTTTGTCAGCATTGGATGTACATCCCAGTTCGTTGTAGATAGGAGTGTCGACTGTAGAGTTATAAACGTCTGCCACACTATTTAATTTCATCGTAGTTTTGGTAGAAGCAGTAGTCTCCTGTTCGATATTGTTTGACTCATAATAGGTGTTTTCTTCCCAGTAAATAGCACCTTCGGAGGAGTGACCGCCTCCTTTCCCGGAACAATAAGGATTATTCTTATAAGCTTGTCCACCATCTACGTTCTTACTACGGTCTTCACCAGTTTTATAACCGGCACGTTCACGTAGTTTGTTCATCCATTCGACAGCTTTGTCATAATTGGCTTCACCTTTACGAATATATGCTTCGGCAACCATTAGTACATCATCTGCCGAACGGGCGATGATAGCATCGCGAGTACCGAATTGAGATGCGATGGAAACACGATAACCATCACGGAATTTAGATAAAGCTACTGAACGCTTGTGAGGTATGATATCGTAATAATTACCTGTTTTCTCATTTATATTCCAGCTGTGTTCCTGTCCTTTGAAATAGCGTACATATGTATACGTGTTACACATTTTTCCATCTTTCAAAACAGTATATGCCGGAGCGTTGGGATATTTCTCATAGCGATTGTCTCCCGGGTCATTCACGATGTATTTCATACCGAGTTCACCTCCACTGAAACGTTTGTCACCTTCTTTTACACCTGCCGGAGCGTATGGCATATCTTCTGCTGTCCAGGTGGGAGCACTTTTGGTTTCGTTGGCTCCATAACAGGTGATGAATGATTTCCAGAAACGAGAGTCATTGACACGGTCAAATACCTGCATGGTATACTCTGTAGCACTTACGTATGAGAATTCACGTCCTCCGGAGATGTCACGTTTACATCCACCTATATCATTACCTTGGTATACGGCCGGATAATAAAGATGCATCTGGTTTCCATAACGTCCCCATGTTGATTCATCATTAGAGAATTGAGCTGCTAGAATCACTTCACTTACTTTTTCATTGGCTCCGTTCGGCTGTTCATAGTCCCAAAGTTCTACATAATCATTACACAACGGATGTGCGTCTACAACTTCCGAACCATATTGAATAACAGCATCGAGGTCGGATGCTATATAATTACTATTCCAATCGCTGTACAA
The DNA here is from genome assembly GCA_019412865.1 of Bacteroides sp. Lineage (GTDB taxonomy): Bacteria > Bacteroidota > Bacteroidia > Bacteroidales > Bacteroidaceae > Bacteroides. The sequence goes on from DXOJ01000617.1 coordinate 2,280, forward strand.
TTCGGAGGCACGGAATAAATGTGCTTTTGCAAGGAAATGGGCAGCAGCATATTTGTTAATTCGTCCGATTGATTCACCTTTATCCGGAAGTAGTCTGTAGGCTTCTCCAAAATCAGATATAACCTGTGTGTATATTTCTTCAGCAGAATTCCGTGTAAAATATGTTTCCGCGCTTGTAGACGGAACTAATTTCAACGGCACACCACCAAATTGCTTCACTAATTCGAAATAGGCATAGGCTCTTAGAAAGTGTGCTTCTCCCAAGCGTGTGTTGTATGTAGGTGAACTTTGGTTATAATATTGAGGTATGTTTTGGATCAATATGTTTGCGGGTTCAACCAGTCCGTAGTAATTGTCCCAGATAGGTTGGTTAGCGGCATTTTCAGATGAATTTAAATCTTGACTATAGTGATTCCATGCTGGAATAACATTATTAGCATCAGTAAATTCATCTACTCCCATGTTGTAGCACTGAATCCCCCATATATAGTTGAATTTGAATTTCAGTTTCTGATAGGCTCCAGTCACTAATTCATCAAGACCTTCTTGTGTCTTAAAGCGGTCGGTACTATATTGAGTTGTTAAATTCTCATCAAGGAAAGATTCACTGCACGAAGTGATCGAGCTTCCTGTTATGCTGGCTATTAAAGCAGCAAATAATATTCTATTTAATTTCATAATGTCTTTACTTTAATTTGTTTATTAGAATCCGATGTTGACACCTATTACAAAACTCTTCAAAGTGGTAGGTGAACCAAATGTTTTGGTATTATTGTCATAATTTACCAAGTCTGTATCCAAAAGTAACTACTCAGGTATAAAGTCATATTGATACTTCTCACTGTTCAAGAACAGCAA
>DXOJ01000618.1:0-2693 GCA_019412865.1 Bacteroides sp.
CAATAGCTGTCAGCTCTTGCGATACGTTTAAAGACGAAATAACCCCTGAAAATTATTCAGAAGTAGCTAAAAAAATAAATGCTAACTGGCAATTGTCGGCTGTTTCTAGAAATGGAATAGACATTACGGACATGATGGATTTTACGCGTTTCCATATTGTGCTGAATGAAGATAATACATACGAGATAGAAAATTATTTACCTTTTATTGTAAAGGGTAATGGTAGCTGGAGTGTAGATGATCCCATATATCCGTTTCATCTTCTTCTTAAAGAAAATGGAACCGAGAAAGAAGTGAAAACACTTATTGGGTTTCGAACAGTGGATGGAAAACGTCAGATGACCATCACTTTGAGTCCGGGATGTCATACAAATAAGTATATCTATACTTTTAAGCAAGTAACAGAATAACGTATTAAAGTAATTTTATGAAAACGAATATCAAAAAAAATAGGATTGCTTGGGTAGGGAGTAGCATTCTGATGGCGCTTGTTGTAGTCGGATGTGTTTATCTTGATAAAGTTAATATCAACCAAGGCACGGAAGAGAATCCCATTTATTGGACAAAAGCAGGAGAAATTGCAACTTTTACTATTGATGCGCATATCGAATGTGCACAAGATCAAACGAGAAAATTTCTTATGGCAATCTTAGTTCCGAAAAGTTGGAATGCACGTGAGAATACGACAGTGACCTATACGGCTACTGGTAAGGAAGATGGAGTAACCCCGTTTCCCATGTCACCTGTTGATCCCCAGTTAGTACCTAAAAATGTGGATGTACCTTGGTCGGAAGTGTTGAGGGCTGAATATGGTGTGGGCACCAATGTATTGAACGATATGGAATGGGTAGCCTTTAGTACGAATAAGATCTATACGATGCTTGAGCATGAGAACGCTACTATCAAAATAACGTTGAAATGTAAAACCGGACCTAAAAATCTCCGTTTTAAGCCTGCTTTCTTTATTAATTTTGCGGAAGACGACTTTCCTGGAGATGAAAAATATAGAAAGTATGTATCTAGTAACGAATGTTTCGAAGTGGTAGAAGGGGTAGGAGAAGTAACAGATTTCTGTGCTTTTCACTATAATAAAACTGAACCATTGGCTGCATTGCAAGATGACTTTGTGACATTCACTTTTCTAGGTGATACATATGAGAATAAACTTAAGGATGCTGACGCTGTCTATATGGAAGCTACAGCATATACTGATAATGGAAATACGTATGAAGTAAAGGAAAAGAGTGCAAAATCATTAATGCCTAAGGAGGAGAGTGCTGTCAGTAATACCTTTAATTTAACAATTTGGCCAGCTGAATATTTTGGTATTCCAGAGGGGGAAACAATAACTCGTATTGAATACATATTCACAAACAAGGACGGTACACTTAATATTACGGGTACTGATGATAAAATAGCTGCAGAAGGGGGAGAGGCAGAAGGTGAAGAAGAACCTTTTATTTGCGAACTTGCCTGTGAATAAAATCATTAGGTGCTTATTCTTTTTATTAATGCTAAAAGAAAGATAAATTATATGTATAATATAGTAACTAAAAAAAGTGGACGGTTTTATTTTGTATTGCTTACTATGGGCATGCTTTGGGGAATAATGATATCTCCGAAAGTATTTGCACAGGGAGTAAGTAATGCTAACATTACTGGTAAGGTGGTTGACCAATATGGTAATCCGGTTTCGGATGTAACGATCACCATGAAAAATAGTGATTTTAAAGTTGTAACAGGGACTGATGGAGCTTTTACATTTCAAATGAAAAAAGGAGATGTATTGCGTTTGTCGCATCCGGAGTTCATTCACAAAGAAGTCAAGGTTAATAAGTTGAAGAATACTGAGCGCGTATTCAAGGTAACATTAAATGAACAATTTATTAAAAATAAGGAAACTGTTAGTGGTCCTTACGAGTCTAAAAATAAAAAAAACTTTTTAGGATCTGCTGCTACTGTGTATACGGATAAATTGTCATCTATGATGGGGACAACCATTCTGCCAGCCTTACAAGGTCGTATGGCAGGTTTGAATGTTAGTCAATTTGCGGGAGCTCGTGCACATCAGATTGCTGCTAATTCAAGAAATGATCTGGCTGGTAGCATCCCTTTATTTGGTGAAGGATTTTATAGTGACAACACTGAATTCAGCGTCGGTTCGCGTGGTAATGCCCCGATAGTGGTTGTTGATGGTATCCAAAGAGAATTATATTCACTCGACCCGGAAGCAATCGAGTCAGTATCTATCCAAAAGGATGCATTGTCATCAATGTTTTTGGGTATGCGTAGTTCGCGTGGTGCTTTACTGATTACGACTAAAGAACCTATTAAAGAAGGTTTCCAATTGTCCTTTACAGGGCGTTTTGGAGTACAGAGTGCATTGAAAACTCCTAAACCTTTATCGTCTTATCAATATGCATATCTGTTGAATGAAGCATTGCAAAATGACGGAAAGGATCCGCTTTATTCATATGATGACTTTAATAAGTTTCGTACGCATTCTAGCCCATATACACATCCTGATATAAATTGGTTTGATGAAATCTTGAATAAAAATGCAACTACACAGGCATATAACCTAAATGTGACAGGAGGTAATAAGGTTACACAATATTTTGTTAGTATAGGTTATCAAGGTGAAAAAGGATTGTTTGCAAATCCTAAAGATGGCGATGCGCATGATACTAATT
>DXOJ01000618.1:2703-5825 GCA_019412865.1 Bacteroides sp.
ATACTAATTTATCATATTCACGTTATATGATTTCTTCAAAAATAAACATTAACATTACTGACGACTTTACAGCAAAAGTTACTTTGCTTGGTCGCGTGGAAGATGGTAATCAGCCTGGTGTATCTTATGGAAGCTTGTTGAATTCTATTTATAATACTCCTAATAATGCCTATCCTATTAAAAATCCCAATGGAACATGGGGTGGTAATAAAACATTCGATAATAACTTGGTGTCACAATCAATAAACTCAGGTTATATTAAGGATAGCGCACGAGATATGGTAGGAGGTGTTAACTTGAAATACGATTTTGGCAAATTTGTAGAAGGTCTGTCGGTTCGTATGGTGGGTAATGTTTCTATTCAGAATCGTTCGTATGTTCAAAGAAGCAAACGTGCTCCGGTATATGCTTATGGATTTGATAAAGAAGGGAAAGAAATTTATACTTTGCATGGAGTCACAAATACGCAATCTAATTTCTTTAATTCTGTGACTAGTTACCAGCAGATGTATGGTCAGATTGCCGTTGACTATAACCGGCGTTTTGGAAAGCATGGAGTAAAAGCCACTTTAATGGGCGATACTCGTCAAACATTGGTCAACTATGATTTGCCACAGTTACCTTCCAATATTATAGGTGACATAGCTTATGATTATGCAGAGAAATATTTTGTACAGGCTGCTTTGAGTGAAAGCTATTTCAACCGCTATGCTCCGGGCAACCGCTGGGGAACCTTCTATGCGTTCGGTCTTGGATGGGATATAAGCAAAGAGAATTTTATGGAAGATGCTGATTGGTTAAATCAGTTAAAGATACGCGGAACATTTGGTAAGACGGGTAATGGTATGGATAACTCTGGTTATTATGGATATCAACAAACCTTCTCAAGCAATGTAGCGGCAGGTTATCCAATGGGAACGAACTTGGGTGCGGGAAATCTTACAATGGAAAATGCCCCATTGGCAAATCCGTACTTGACATGGGAAAAAGCGTATAAGTTGAATGTAGGTGTTGATTTGTCATTGTTTGACAATCGTTTGAAACTGACTGCAGATTATTACAATGATAAATATTTTGATTTGTTGCAAAGCAGAGGTAAGAGTATCCAGTTAATCGGACAATACTATCCGGCAGAAAATATAGGTAAGGTGCGTCGTTTTGGTGGAGAACTCTCTGTGACTTATCAAGACCGTGTGAACAATTTCAATTATTATGTTTCCGCTAACTGGAGTTGCGATCAAAGTAAATTGCTTTATATGGATGAACAGTATGTTCCGGAAGAATATTTGCGCCAGACAGGTCGTCCTGTAGGAGTAATGTACGGATTGGTAGCCGATGGATTTTTTACCTCCAAAGAAGAAATCGAAAATGGTCCGGTAATCGAAGGATTTAAAAATATTCAGCCGGGTGATGTCAAATACAAAGATTTGAATGGTGATAAAGTGATCAATGAGTTTGACCGTACTGTAATTGGCGGTGATAAACCGTACTCTTACTTTGGAATTGATTTGGGCTTTGAGTGGAAAGGATTGGATTTCTCTATGCTTTGGCAGGGAGCTTATAACCGTGATTATTATTTAGGTGATGTGACTTTGACCGAAGGTTTCCAACAGAATGGTCAGTTTTATGGTCAGGCATATGAAAATATGTTGGGACGCTGGACTCCGGAAACTGCTGAAACAGCCACGTTACCAAGACTGACGGCCGGTGGAAATAATTATAACCGTGGTAATGGCTGGAATTCTTCTTTTTGGTTACGTTCCGGAAACTATATCCGTTTAAAAAATATCAGTCTGGGATATAATCTGCCCGATTCATTTTGTCGTAACTACTTAGGTGGTTTGCGTGTAAAACTGTTTGTTAACGGACAAAACTTGTTTACGAAGTCTGCGTGCGATTTAGTTGACCCGGAAGTTAGTTTCACAAGCTATCCGTTGCAACGTTGCATTAGTACAGGTATTAATATCAGATTTTAATGAATTATTGTATGGTACGAAATAAATATTTAACATTTTTGGGTGCAGGCTTGTTGTTCATGGCTTCGGCTTGTAACGATGGATATGAGAAAGAACCGGTGGAGCAATTTACACTTGATTATTTGTTTTCCAGAGTTGATTCGGCTGGTGTACAATCCAGACGATTTCTGAACAATATCTATTATGAACATTTATATAGTGGATACAATCGGGTAGACGGTGATTTCTTGGATGCTGCTTCGGATGATGCTGTCTCCGTCAACAATAATGACCCGGCTGTTTATAAATTGCTAATGGGACGCTATTCGGCATTGACTCGTGTGACAGATATGGAATGGAGTGAATATTATCAAGGAATTCGTAAAGCAAATATCTTGATTAACAATATTGATGTAGTTCCTTTCAATCTGAAATATACAAATGCGTTGGGAGAGGTAAAACCTTTGAACTATACAATGAAGGCGGAAGCTCGTTTTTTGAGAGCTCATTTCTACTTTGAATTAGTGAAACGCTATGGCGGTGTTACTTTGGTGGGAGATCGGGTATACGAATTAGATGATGATATGGAACTTCCTCGAAATACATTTGCTCAGTGTATTGATTATATTGTTCGTGAGCTGGATGAAATAAAGAATGACCTTCGTTCATTACCGATGCCGGATGGCGGTGATTATGCACATACACCTACGAAGGAGGCTTGTATAGCAATGAAAGCCAGGGTGTTGCTGTATGCAGCTAGTCCTTTATTTAATGAGAGACCTATAGAACCAGGAAATGAATTGATAGGATATGCTTCATATGATCCGGAACGATGGAATTTGGCGGCTGAAGCGGCTAAGGAGCTAATTGATGAGTTTGGGCCTAATGGTAAAAAAACGCTAGATTTGACAGCTGATTATCGTAATATATTTACAGAATTCTATAGCTCAACGGGTAATCCAGAATTGATATTCTTTCGTCCTATAGGTAAAGGAAAAGGTCTTGAAACGGCTAATGGGCCATTGGGATTTTCCGGAAATGCTTTGGGATATGGAAACACTAATCCGACACAAAATTTAGTGGAATCATTTCTAATGAAAGATGGAAAAACTCCGGGTAATAGTACAAAATATAAATATAATGCGAATGATCAATATAGAGATCGTG
>DXOJ01000619.1 GCA_019412865.1 Bacteroides sp.
TTATTTGACCGTAGACGAATGGAATCGGATATTTCTTTAAAATCTTTTATTTAGAACGTAATAACGAAGTTTCTTTTGTGCCTTGATTTGAACCAATTTTAATGTATAAAAGTATTGCAAAACCAAACTTGTTACTATCTTTGCGCCGTCAATTAAACTATTAATTTATATAGTGTTATGAGAGCTAAAAAGTTTGTATGCTGCTTGCTGGCTATGATGCTGCTCGCAGGTGTTTCGTTTATCTCCTGCGGTAATAGTTCCAAGGCAAAAGCCGATAGTGAACTGACTACACAAGACGGTGAAGATTTCAAATCCTTTCTGGATAAATTTACTTCCAGTGCAGCCTTCCAGTATACTCGTATCAAGTTCCCATTAAAGACTCCGATCACTTTGTTGGCAGATGACGGAGAAACCGAGAAAACATTCCCTTTCACTCGGGAAAAGTGGCCGTTGCTGGATAGCGAAACCATGAAGGAAGAACGTATCACCCAGGAAGAGGGAGGTATTTATGTTTCCAAGTTTACGTTGAATGAACCGAAGCATAAAATCTTTGAGGCAGGCTATGAAGAATCCGAGGTTGATTTGCGTGTCGAGTTCGAGTTGCAGTCGGACGGGAAATGGTATGTGGTAGATTGCTATACAGGTTGGTATGGATATGACTTGCCGATTGGAGAGTTAAAGCAGACTATTCAGAATGTGAAAGAAGAAAATGCCGCATTCAAAGAAATACATCCTTAGAAAGGAGAAATAAGTATTAAGTATCAAGTGTTGAGTATTAGCCAGTCATTTGATGTTAATACTTAATATTTGATACTTGATACATGATATCGATTACGGTTCTCCGACATAATATCCCAGTTCAGATTCTTTTCCATCCACCATCTCTCTGACAATACCATTTTTGGTGTTGAACTCTTGATAGAGTTCTTCATAATCACGTGTATAGTCTGCATCGGGGACTACGTTAACATCAAATTTAAGTTCGGCTCTCCCGTCGGGGAGCATATTGCCGAAAATCCGGATGCGGTGAACCACTTCGCCTACATTCTTGATGCTGTTGTAGGTTGCTTTGAATTGCCTGATACCGTCTTCGGGAATGATGATATGCGAACTTTTATCCAGAATGATACAGCCACAGGAAGGTTGCATTTCTGAAATGATTAACGGAGCGTCTCCCGTGTTGGTGATGGTAACATGATATCGAGTTGCTGACCTTGCTTGATAGGGTAATAGTGCCTGACGGAATCTTTTATCGTCATGCTGGTGGGACGTACTTCCTTCCTGCACCCTGTAAAGCAGAGCGGAAGTGCCGTCAGTAGTAAAATATAGAATATAGATTTATTCATTGTTGCCATTTATTTTTGTTATATCACTTTTTCAGCATTTAAGGGATGAATGCAATTTCATCGATACCCATTTGCGTTCCCAGCTTCTTTAAACAACTGATTTTTATGCTTAATTGTTCTGTTCCGTTCAAGTCTGCCGGAACGGTGGCTTTCATCATTTCTCCTTTTTCTGGGGAGTCTTCCGGTTTTAAGTCTATTGTTTTATAGGCTACTCCGTCTTTCAACAGTTGAACTTGCTGTGGAGCATAGATGCGGTGGCGGGGAAGATTCAGAAAACTGATATAGAATGTTCCTGATGCATTGAGTCCTTTAACCGGCAGGTTGATGGTACATTCTTCTCCCGGAATGATAACCCAACCGCAATGATAGTCTCCGGGTAAACCGTGAGTGCCGTCGGTCAGTTTCTTTGAATCATTTTTATTTAGTTTAGGGGCTGTGGAAGGATTCATTCCCAGAAACAAACTTTTCTTTATGTCGGAAGCAAGTATATATTGTTCCCATTCCTTTATATAATAGTCAATCTCATAAGCTGACTCATTATAATATTCCATTCCGGCAAATGCTTGATGCTTTTTGAGCTGGGTGACCCATTTACGAGCTTGGGGAAGCGGTTGAATATCCTTTCCATTCCGCTTGGCATATCCGTAAGCGTCGAAACCGTGGTCACGTGCTAATTCCATGCGCGTGAAAGACAAGGCGGTCTGGAGCTCGTGCAGCTTTTTGCGCTCTTTCCCTTTTGCTTCGGATACAAAATCTCCCATTTCATCATAGAATTTGATAAACTTCTCCGGATAGAGGAATCCTTTTTCCGATTCTCTGATACCGGCGTAAAGTCCGAGCCGCTTTCCGGATTGGGCGTTGTTTTCTAGCTCTGTGTAGTAATCGTACAGCCATTTTTTGGATACCGGGTATTCCTGATTGAAATAGCTTTTAATTAACTCATCAACCGGAAGTTCCGGGTTGATAAGAAGGGCTGATAATACAAAAGTCCTCATTTCATCGAAAGAAGAATAGCTGTAGCCGCTTCCGTTGAAAAATATGCCGCTGGCTCCGTGTTGTTTGAAAAGTTGGAGTCTTTGCTGGGCTATCTTTAATATGGGGAAAGGAGTGAGGTAGTCGTCGAAGTTGTTGATATAGTCCCATATATAGATGTTGTTCGTTACTTTCTTCCAGTTGTCGAGTTGTTCCGCAAATTTCTTGTCTTGCTCGTCCTTGCCGTCTGTCCGGCGGAGCGGGTAGTCGATAGCGCTGACAATTACCCCGACGTTAGGCGGGAGCTGCTTGTCTGTGACTTGTTGCGTAGTCAGGTAGGAAGTCGTAAAGAACGTGTGTTTGGGAAAACGCTGCGACAGGCGGAGGGTCAGTTCCGTAACGGCGGGAGTTGCGTTCTTCTCTGTATTTCCCAATGCGGTACAGGTGGCACACGTACAGGCGTACGGAGTATCATCCGGTGCGATTACAAAACGGAAATTCCCCTTTTCACCGAAGTTATCTACGATGTAACTTTCTATCTGGCGATACATATCCTCGGAAGAGAAACACAGTTGTGAGTCATCTGTCTTCCCGTGAATGGTGGCATATACTTTCTCTGCATCTTTTCCCAAGACTTTTCGCAGGTTGTGTCCCCATATTCCCCAGCTGTCATCAAAGTTGTTCAGGCCGATAACGCCTGTATGATCGGCGTTCAGGCCGTATGGAGAATAAATACTTTGATAGTCAAATGCAAAAGCTCCGCAAGTATCGTTGAGATTGATAAGGGCGGGAGGAAGATCCGAACCGTCTATACGCGGGTCTTCTTTGCTGATCTTCTTTATCAGTTGGTATTGCAGCCATAACATTTGTTTGTCGTCACTTGCGGTCAGTCTGATATCAGAGCCTTTGCAGGCTACTTTGAATCCTCTCTGCAATGTTGGGTCTATCTGTATGATGATGCGCCACATGTCCATTTCGGAAACGCCAAAAGCTACTATTTCATCGTCGTTTGCACGCTTCTTGAGATGCTCGTACAGGTATTTCGCCCACCGGGTGTCTCTGTCGGTCGGATCCTCACCAATGGTGACGAGATACCCTTCTTTAGATGGGAACATCTCCGTGCGTGCCTGCATACGGCAGCCGGATAAAAGGCAGCAAATACATATCATTCCTGCCAATACAGGGCCAAGCGTATCAGAATGAAATATAAACTTGTGCATAGATGTTATATAAGTTTTTATAGCGTGTCGATATGGATTCTATCTGGTTGGACGGACTTATCCCTCGCACCGTATTGGTTTGGTTATAATAGGTGTTCCAAGTGCCCATCAAGCCTATGGTAATGTTGGGACTGACCATATACTGACCTCCCAATCCCACCATGGTATTGGTGTGAGAGAAAGAGCCGGGCAGCGCATAGTCCAGTACGGCCGTTTCCGGTGCCGATCCGATGCTTGCCATGGCGTTGATATTTGTCTTTCCGTCATTAGCCGGGAAATACTTGGCGCCAATCTGAGCATTGTAATAGAAGTTGGAGTTGAAGAAGTGCATATCTATCTTCGTGTTGAGACGAACGACTTCAATGGTCTTGGCTAATTCTCCGCCTACAGTGAGTAGGTTAGTCTTTGACTCATTCCAACCCGTAAACAGATAGCCATTGTCTCCGGTGCCACCTGCAAAGAATTCATCGTTCCATTCATAACGCTTTGTGTAGGCGGCTACCCGTCTATAACCCACATGTGCGCCTATTTCCCAATCATTTTTGAGATAATGCCGTAAAGCGACATCAGCCGTTATGTCCGGGAAGTATTTGGTCGCAAAGGCTGCATTGGCCGTGAGGCTCCACTTCGGTGAGAAGTGATGCGTCCACTCACCTTGTACCTGAATGCCAACCCCTCCTGGTGTCTGTTCTTCAGCCTCCATGCTGTCGCTTGCCGAGCCACTTCGCCCTGCATAGTTGAGGCGTCCTGTGTAGCTGTTCTTCTGGCCTTTTCGGGTATATTCGGCTGTTGCAACAGAGGTAATGATATCTTCTTCTCCGTAGCGTGCACGGAGATAGGTCAAAGCAATCTCATTCTTGAGCATCATGCTTCTAAGGCCCGATAAATGTCGTTGGAAAGAGCGATATTCCATGATGGATGGCTCGTAGTACTTTTGGTAATAATAGGCTGAATCCGCTTGACGGTTGGCTTCATATACCACTCCCTTGGTGTACTTCAATGATTTGTTCTGACTGTCATAAAGCAAAGCTGTATCAAGAACAGCGAGAGCCTTTTCCGGTTCTTTGGCCTTTGTCAGTTGCAGGGCACGGTATTCACTGCTCTGTGAGAATGCGCCTATAATCTCTTTGTTGCTCGGGTATTTATTGAGTATCGGCTTCAGGAATTCCAAAGAAGCTTCGTATCTCTTGTCACGTTCAAGCACGGTAGCTCTTTTTGCCTGATAGAATGGTTCTTCAGGATAATAATTGATTCCTTGTGCTGTATATTTCTCGAATTCATCGTATTTTCCGAGTAAACCGGACGAATTGATGGCATACCGTAATCCGAGATCGCTCGATGGATTCAGGCTAATTAGCTTAACAGATTCCTCGTATGCTTTCTTCGTAGCTCCGGCTTCCATACATTTCTTGATGTACGGCACTGCTAGTTCCTCGTATCCGATAACATAGAAAATGCGCATATCCTCATCACTCTGCTCGATGACAGATAGATACAGTTGCAAAGCCTCTTCGGTTTTATCCATTTTATCGAGAATAAATGCCCTTTTCAACGTGCCGTTTTCGTAATCAGGGAAGTGAAGAGTGATGGTGTCCAATGTTGCAAGTGCTTCATTGTAACGTTTCATATTGATATAGCAACTCAAGGCTTTTTCCCATGCGGCACCGTTCACTTCATTGTCGTCTACATGTTTTTGAGAAACGAACAATACGTGCGGCAATGCTTCTGCGTACAGACCAAGTTCCATCAGTTTTTCAGCTTTCTTCATGTGTTGTGCGCTCATGGCAAGCGTAATATCATAATCATCAGGATACATCTCATACATCTTTTTCAGCGTTGAATAGGCAAGATCATCCTCATTCATCTGGCGATAAAGCATATATTCTTTATAAAGAATTCCTTTATCATTGTTGCCATATTGTTTTTTAGCTTCTCTGATATAGAAGAGTGCGTCATCGGTATATCCCCGGGTGACGGAAGTGTTCAGCAGGTAGTCTAATGCTTCCTTGTTCTTATTACCTCCTTCGTAGGCCATGCCATATAATACATAAGGATCCCGCTGTTTCTCTGCTCGGGCAGCCTCCATTAACAGGTCGTTATACATACGCCGTATGGCAGGGCTGTTGTTTCTTCGCATTTGCTCGCGTATAAACACCAGAGCTTCCGGATAACGTGCCAATTCACTAAGGATACTCGCCCTTTTGACAATAAGCGCACCGCTTCCCGGTATGGCAGCCAAACCGTTGGATGACCAGCCTAGAGCAGCTTCCCGGTTTCCTTCCTGTAAATGCAGGTTAATGATGTCCAGATAATATTCTTCGTTTTGAGGAGATACTTTGATAAGCTCCGTCAGCTTTTCGATAGCCTCTTTTCGGTTACCGCCTTTTTTCATTTGCTGGTAGCCTACCTCCATGCTGTAGATATAATCCTTCCTTAGAATCGTATCGTTCGGGTAAATCTGATTGATTCGTTTCAACAGGCGGTCTGCTTCCACATCGTTGTTCTGCTTGCGGTACAGTTCAATCTTTCTTCGCCATAAACCTCTCCAATACGGATTTACTTCCAGCAACTCATTAACGTAACAAATAGCACTGGAATAATTCTCGGTGATATCTTCTACGTCTACCAGCAGATGTTTGGCATTGACGTTGTTGTAATTGTCATCTATCGCTTTGACAAGATGATAACGCGACTGGTCATAGTTCTTTTCGTGGAACCAGTATTTTCCCATGAGCCATTCAAGGTCAGAAACATTCGGGTATTTCTGAAGGCCCTCCTCCAACAGCTCTTTCCCTGCTTCCCATTCCTCGTTCGCAAAATGCTCCTGTACAATCTGGGCATATTGCTCCGGTGTCTGGAATCCGTTGTCGGTCCCGGAGGAAGAGGTTATCAGTAAAAACAGACAACCTAATATGGTGATCTTATGGAGAAATTCTCTGTTCATTCTATCTTGTCTTTAATCTTTCTTTCTTGTTTAAATCGTAGCAGGTTCGGGCTTCATTGCCGTTATATCAGTACCGTCTGCACTTTCTTCTTTCTGCTTGAATCCTTTCCGTTCCATGTTCCTCCACTTGAAGTCTCTATTGGTCAGATAACTGAGGTATCCTATCAATGAACAGAAAGTGATGATGGGATGATAGAAGATGGGCTCCAATATGGACGCAATGATAATCCACAGGTATTCATATCCTCTTTTATATAGCATCCCGACATTGTAGTCGTAGGTAATAACAACGATGGAAAGGAACTGGCAGAACGTATAGATCGTCAGGTAAATCATCCATGCCGTGTTCCAGTTGACTGCTCCTGTAAAGGCCAGATAGATAAATACTATCAAACCGACGAGCTCGATGATTGGTGCCAGAAACTCAAAAACGAACATATAAGGCAGAGTTAACATTCCCATCTGCTTATACGTCTTTTTGAAAATCATCTTACGATGGATATTAAGTGTCTGGAACAATCCTCGTGCCCAACGGGTACGTTGACGGTAAAGCATTGCCAGGTTGGGAGGTCCTTCCGTCCAACAACAAGTATCAGGAATCTGTATAATCTTATAAGGACGGGAGAAGTCGCACATATATCCTACCATGCGGGTAATGAGGTCCATGTCTTCGGCAAAAGAGGGAGCATCGTAGCCTCCGGCTGCAATCGCTACCGAACGGTCGAAAAGACCGAATCCACCGGAAACATTCGGCATTCCATTGATTGCGGACCACCCCATCTTGCCAATCAGATAGGAACGCATATACTCCAGATTCTGGAAAAGTGGAATCGGTGTACGGGGAGTTCTAACGTCTATGATTTGCCCGTCTTTCACGACGCATCCGTTAGCCATCAACATCGTTCCGCTGACTGCAATTACTTGCTTTTCTGAAGATATAATGGGCGAGATACAGCGATAAAGAGCATACTTTTCCAAAATGCAATCCACATCCGTGCAGATAAAATAAGGATGAGAAGCAACGTTGATACCCGCATTGGATGCATCCGCTTTGGTTCCTCCATTTTCTTTGTCTACAACGATAAGTCGGCTGTATTTCGGGTTGGAGGATTTGAGGAGTCTTCGGAACGGTCTGGTTTTGATTCGCTCAATATAAGCATAGGGCACTTCTACCAGTTCATAATATTCGGTCATCTTTTCCAATGTGCTGTCCGTACTTCCATCATTTACAATAACCACCTCGAAAAGCGGATATTCCAATGCAAGCATGGAGTTCACATTATCAATGATTGTCTTTTCTTCATTGAAGGCAGGAGCAATTACCGAAATGCCCGGTGTATAGGGGGATTCCTTGATTGTTTTCCGCATATAGCTTTCCACATAGTAATCCTTTCTCCGTTTTAGAGAAATGAAAGAGAGGAAGGCGAATGTGACGAAGAATATCGCCAGCATGCTCGTATAAAAGAATACGAAATAATTGAAGAATGTAAATATTATATCTCTCATGTTCTCTAGTTTAACTGGTTGATTAACGGATGCTTGGTGTGGGCAAACAATATAGCTGTGTGGGAATCTGCTTTTCTTTCCAATTGATCGAATGTTTTCCTTCCCATTGCACTATACTCATAGAGGGCTTTGAGTATGACTCTCTTGGTTCCCCAGTTATCTGCTTCATCATAAGCATTGTAAAGAAATCCTAAAGCCTTATCGGTCTTTAGATCCGCAATAGCCGAAATGATTTGTCGTTTGACTTCTTCCGGTTGTACATTATACATTTCAATCAGCTTAGGTTCAACCTCTTTGTATTTTAGTTTACCTAAAGTCTTGATTGCTTCACCCCGTATTTCCACAGAACGGGCATTGAGTTGCTTCACGAGAATTGGGGCACTTTCGGTTTCATTATATAACCGGATTTCGTTGATAAAGAATATCTTAACGTTTTCTTCAGCTGAAGTATTCACCCATTTAATAAAGGTGGGTGTGTTATATCCCACTTTCTTACGGTGTTCCAAGATAGCGTGTAACTCCATCATGTCCCATTGCCTTAACTTCATACCAATATCTTCGTCGAAGAAGCGGAACGGATCACCCTGGCTTAACCACATATAAGTATAGCGTGCCGAGTTTCTTAGTTCTAGTTCACGATGATAGAGGAAACGCACCAATACTGCTTCAGAGGCATAGCCATTGATGGACTGAATAAGTTTCAGAGCTTGTATCTTTGATCTTTTGGAACCGAATTGAAGTTCGCGTTCAAGGAAACGTGTGATTTGGAATACGGTTTGAATCGTTTGATAGTTTAGTTCATTGATCTCATCTTCATGCACACTCTTGATTTCTGTTAATAGTTGAGTGATAATACGTAACTCATTAGGCTTGGGACGTTTTTTCGTATCATATTGTAATCTATCCGCGATCTCTTCTTCACTCAATGTGTTGGAATCTAGTGAGATAGATTTCATTTCCTCGTAATATTTATCGAAAGCTTTATTGTATCTTTGCTTCTCTTTCCGCCTTTTGAATATGCCATATATAATATGGAATAGGAGAAATAAATACGCAATAATACAAAACATTACAGCAATTGAGCATATTCTTATGATTAAAGGATAGCCAATAAACTTGTAATATATCCAATAGAAATAATATTCTATGTAATCTATACCATACAGTACTTGAT
>DXOJ01000062.1 GCA_019412865.1 Bacteroides sp.
ATCTATTCATAAATACTTACTCACTTTTGGGTTCGTAAACATTAAATTCTGTAACATCCGTACGACCGTTTGTAGAGATAGTAATAATCTGATATTTCAGATATCGCGTAGTAATAGGAGAAATGAACGTAATATTCTGTGTACCACCGGAGATTGCTAATGAACTCAAGATTTCCATGTCGTACCATTTTCAGATTGTAATATTTCCACTTCTCTAGGAGCATATGCATTGGCCCAATGATTCGTTTTGATACCTGTTAAAACCTTAGCTTCTCCTAAATCAACAGTAAACCAGAATCCTTTATTATTTAGAGCAACGTCAGTTCCAGTCTTGCCATCGATTAAATTATTGGGTGCGCCTTCTACTCCTTCTTCTACATTAATAATCCAGCCGGCGCGATTACTGATAAGTTGGCTATTACTAGGAATACCGCTTTTTAGATTACAATAGGCAGCTTTATTAATAATGACAGGCAATGTACTTAAACTACTGCTAATAACAGTGTTCTTATCATTGGTAGTTACATTACTGATTGAGACACTGAAAGAGAAACTTGTTTTTTCCATGATACTGGCAAATATCGTCGGATCAACCGTCGCAGTGATTTCTTCAGAAGTCATCTGTCCTTCTTTGAGAGTAACCTGTGAGGAACTTAAAACGATCTGGCTTGCATCAAGCCCTTCTGTTTCACTTTTTGCACTTAATGCGATAACCATATCTGTAGAGACTGCTTTCTGTGTTTTTACAGTAAAAGCCATCTTAATTTCATCTCCTCCGATTCCATTCGCATCATGAGTCAGATTGAACTTTTTTACATTCCCCGATAAATAGTCATTTCTCTGTAGAGACACATACGTAGCATTCCATTCGTTAAAAACTTCTTCATCATCGCTACAGGACGAAATGAACGGGACAAACAAGCCGAGTAGAGTTGCTATTGATAGTGATTGAAATATATTTTTCATATGTACATACGATTAAATTATTACTATTTCCATTCGGTAGATTTATCTGTAGATAAAATACCGTCAATCCAGGTAGGAGTAGCAGAAGTAGTCAAAGTATGACCTTTGCCGGTTGCATCTTCGAATACATTGCCTTGTCCTTCATTGAATCGCCAATAGGCTTCCAAACCCACAGATTTTGGGCTAACTTGAGTCATGTTATTTTGAATTTGAGAAGCGGAACGAACTACAGACCATATACGTGCTTCGCTCATCAAAATCTTACAACCACTCCACCATGTATCGGCAGAAAACCAACTTATACTGGAAAAAATAGTGGGTCCCGATGGAATACTCAAGACACCTGAATCTATTCCGTTAATATAAAGACGGTAAGATGAACCGTCGCATACTAGAGCTAGATGTTGCCATTCATTAGGCTTAAAAGAATTGCTTGGATTCAAATAAAGACTATTACGGCCCACAACTTGTACTAATGAATGAGCCTTGAAATTTTCATTATCAGACTGCGGGTCTTCAAAACGCAACAAGATATTATTCAGGGCATCACCGTTACCATTACTAAAAATAGCACGATTTCGATTATTCATATTACTTACTTGAAAACGAACCTCTATCGTATATTGTGCATACGTTTCAGATGATTCTGCATATTTATTAGAAGTTAAATTAGCAGAACCGGTAAACATCGGGGCTGAAAACTCAATAATACTTTCAGCTAAAATAACAAAAGTTCCGGTATTTGCCATTGGTGAAATGCTTCCATCCTGCAATACAAGTTTTACAGGCAGCGCATATGATTCTCCTGACTTCATCATTTCCTGACTAAAAGCTTTCAAGGCAATAGAGAGGGCATCAGTGGCATACTGTCCGGCTTTCACTGTAATAGTTTCCGGTAGTGTATAATATCCTTCGGGCAACATTATATATCCGGTTCCATTAATGTGGTTATAGGCATCCAATACAGATTGGTCCGTGACCAACTTATAATGGTTGTCTGTAGAAGAAAGATTGCTAAGATGCACATTTAGAGTAGTAAAACTTTCGCCAGAGGCTTGTACAGTTACTTTTTGGCTTGTACTTGAAAGTGCTTCTTCAATATAAGCATGTGTGTCTAAAGCATCATATTTCGCATCTCCGCAACTTACCATACTTCCTAAGCCTGCTATAATTGCAGAGAAGTATAAAGTTCTTATATAATTCATACGTTTCATAGTTTACATTAATTTTTAAGTAATGAATGTGATGATGGATTCATAATCTGGATGGCACGACGTATATTCTTATATTCCGGTGAAGTACCAAATTCTGCTTCTATGTGATAAGTTCCTACCCCACCTTTACGGAAACCATTTCTAGGCTGCCAACGTGCCATGCCTTCCAAAGATTTCATACTATTCCCATAACGGTCGGTATAGGGATAACCGCCATCCATCGCAGCATCGGTCGCTTCGAAGTTTTCAGTCATTATAGTTCTTCTCGTAATTACCTCTTCGGTCATTACTCCGCCAAAAGTTTCTACCAACCCTGGTCCCCAAACCTTACCATCAATAAGTCGTTTGTCTAAATTTGAATCACTTCCCGGTTTGTAGGCTTGGATAATGAAATAATCAAAGTAAGTTCCAATTTCAGGCTTGGTAGTAATTCTTTGAGGTTCACCATCAATGACCAATAGTCTTCCTGTTCCGGATTTCGGTCCCAGATACTTGCCTAATTCGTCAATAAAGAAAAACAAATGTTCATCTGAATTGACTATATTTCCGGTGTAGGGTCCGGCCACAGGTTCGTAATCTATATCAAATCCATCATAACCATATAGATTTAAAGTATCTACAATCGCTTTTGCATATTTGCGGATTGAAGTTTCTACTGCTTCTATATTACTTTCGTCTGACGGGTATCCCCAAAAATCATTAATAGCTTCCTGTTTACTATTGTATCCCATTTCTTCCCAATTATCCAGTATATTCTGTGGAGTCAGTTTGTCTCCTACACCACCGATAATTGAACAGTATATAATTTTTGTACCTTTCATGTTCTGGCAAAAAGCCATATCCTTACGTTGAGCTTCAGAAAGATTCGTTCCATTATCCCAAATAGAAACAATATCTACGCTATCCGGAATACCAGCTAGAGAGCTTTTCATAAAAGCACCTTCACCACTCCAGCCACCAAACCAGCCAAAGGCAACTTGGTGATCTGTCTGCTTATAGGCACGCAAGGCCGCATAATATTCATCCGATACGATCGATTCGGGAAAAGTTTTTGCTTCCGACTCCGTCCAGTCACTGCAACCGATCAATGAGGTCGTTGCCAGTGATATGAGTACAATGTATAATAAATAAATTTTCTTCATAAAAGTCCTTTTTATGCATTATATAAATTAGATCTTTTTAGCCCACTTTAAGTCAGTAGCTTCATTATCAGCACCGCCAAGTTCTGCTACTCCCAGATCATAATTGGCTTTATTGTTTTGTGCCTCTGTATAAGGGAAGCTTAGACGACGCATACCGCGTTGGCTACTCACTCCACAATCTGATAGATTGTCGATACAAGGATAAAGTTCCGGATAACCTGTACGGCGATATTCAGCCCATGCTTCCAATCCTAATGGATAATTGGCGATCCATTTTTGAGTAATGACACGTTGGAAATTTTTTCCATTTACGTTATCAGCCTCACTGTCATCCCACATCACACTCACTGTATTGGTAATTGTAGCAGTAGCATTTTGCACAGCATCACTTTCATGTGATACGACAGGAGCCTCGTCAATCTTCAAGTATTCAGTGGCTGAAACCTGATATTGTTCCATTGACAAATTAATACCATCTTCGTAATAGGCTTTTGCTGTTTTAGAACCGACATTCCAACCACGCAATTTTCCTTCTGCACGTAAAAAAGCCGTTTCTGCAGCGCAGAAAACCATTAATTTAGAGGTTGCCGTATATGCGGGAATAGAAAATCCTGCAGCGTCTGCCTTTTTAAAATCAGCATCTCCTGTACGCATACCTACATATTTATCTGTTTTCCCGGCAAGGGTAGACTTATTAAAGAACTTCGGCATACGTGGATCGCCATATGCATTCATATAATCTACAATATTTGCATTCACACGCAGATCACCCCAACTTACAGCTGCCAGTTGATATGGATTACTCTGTGTGCCACAAGAAAGCATAGCATTATCCGAATTACTTTCAATCAATCCTGCTTTATGTGTTACTGCTGCTTCAGCTGCCTCTTGAGCAATGCCAGGCCATGTTCCGCTGATTCGCATTGCAACACGTAAGCGCATTGAATTGGCTAGCTTAGCCCAACCTGAATAATTTCCATCAAAAACCGGATCATTGGCCCCCAATGGGGCATTACCATTTGTTTCTACATAATAGTTGTACAAAACATCAGCTGCATTGGCTAAATCACTTAATATATTAGTATAGACCTGTTCCTGGGTATCATAAGATACATAGAAATTAGCCTTCTTTACTTGGCTGTAAGGCATCGGTCCATAACAATCCGCAACGCGAAGCATCGTTATTGCACGTATCATACACGCAAAAGCATAATAATGTCCGGTAGAATTAGTTGCTTCCTGTATCTGGAAAAAGTTTCCGTATATTTTTTCAAACGGAGTGTTCCAAGGGGTGGCATTCCAGGCGTCACTCTGATTGAATGTGCTGAAGTTTGTACCACTCCATGTGTTAGAACAGCATAAATAGCCACCTAACTGTCCCACCATCTGATCCTGCATTTGAGAGTCATTCTGCTGAATATTCACAATTGTTTCAATCATAGACTTCATCAAAGTAGCAGGGTCTGCATCATGAATTTGATATTGATTCGTATTATACTCCTCAAATTTATCGGTACAGCTTCCTGCCAGTAACAATAGAGCGGCACCGACTGTGATATTTCTTAAGTATTTTCTCATAACATTAGCTTTTTCTTTTAGAATTGAACTTTCACATTAAAACCGAAGTTACGCAAGCTGGGTTGCATAAAGTAGTCTACATTCATATAATAGTTACTGGAGGTAGAGGCAGACAATTCCGGGTCGAATGGAGCTTTACAGTAAATCATCCATAAATTACGTCCTACAACACCTAAAGTAATATTCGCCACATTTTTAAACCATCTTTTAGGAAGTGTATAATTTAAGCTCAATTCCTGCAAACGTACATTGGTTGCACTATATAGATAATAACGGCCATAGCCACCTTCACCCGTACCGATAGCTTGGTAATACTTTTGGGCATCAACTTTACCGTTATTAATAGGAACACCACCATTATCACGAGCTGTTGCAGATGATTCCGACACTCCATAATAATCTAAAATACCTTGAGTAGCCGAATAAGCTAATCCGCCTACACGGGCTGATAATACAATTCCCAAGTCGATTCCTTTGTAATTGAAATGATTGGTCCATCCGAGGTTGAAATCAGCATCCAGATTACCGACTTTTACCGGAGTGTTTGATGAAGTGATACCCAGATTACCATTCTGATCGACTTTTATATTACCGTTATTGTCTTTTGTCAGTTGGTTGTATACATAGATATCGGTCATGGAACCTCCTTCTGTCAGGATGACGCGGGGAGCTACATTCTCTTTACCTAACCAACCCACATTCATTTCATCCATTTGGATAGCTTCTCCTGTCACAGGATTCACGCTGCCGCTTGCCAGTCGTTTCACCTTGTTACGGTTTAAAGTGAAGGTAGCATTAGAAGACCATCCGAATCCTGCCCATTTATCACTGAATCCTAAAGCTAATTCAATACCCTGATTTTGCACGTTACCGGCCTGTACAATCGCTTGTTTATATCCGGAAGAAGAGGGGATATCCACCTTAAATGTTTGGTTTAATGTGTTAGAACGATAGTAAGTAGCGTCTAAATTAAACCGATTTCCCCAGAATTTCAAGTTCAAACCGATTTCCCAGGATTTAGTCTTTTCAGGTTTCATATTGTCCATCGGATATACGGTCGGATTCGCCCAGTTATGTGTCTGGCTGTTGTATTCGTAACCCGGATTAGTAAGGAAACGATCAAAGGAAGAGGCTACCACTGTATACGAACCGCGTATTTTAGCATAAGAAATCACCTCTGGTAGTTTAACCATTTCTGATAATAAAGCCGATAAACCGACTGACGGATAAAAGAAAGATTTCTGTTTGGAGAATGCGAGTTTTGAATCCCAGTCATTACGTCCGGTTACAGTTAAATACAGTTGATTTTTCCAACTTAATTCAGCACTGGCAAAAATACTTTGAATTTCATCTTCATATCCGGTAGGGTCCGGTTTATAGTTGGCGGAGAAATTAATATTGTTGATCTGGAAGAAGTTAGGAATAACCAGGTCACCTGCAATATATAACTGATCCATTGAAGTATGATATATGGAAGCACCAACATTGGCTGTTAAATGAAAAACACCAAATGTTTTATCTATATTAGCCAGGAAATCGGCATATAAAGAACGTTCCTGACGCATGGCATCTTCAAAACCACCGCTTACACCACAGAATGTTGTTAATGTAGAAGCAGATTTTTCGTTTTTATTCCGGTAGTCGGAGTTGTCCAGATTGACACGACCGACAACATTGAGCCAATCTGCAGCCTGCCATTTCAAAGAAGCGTTCATCATATAACGTTTCTTGTTGGAAGTACGGTTGATGCGATTTTGTATCCAATATGGATTTTGTAATGACAAACTTGCATCACCATAAGGCCAATATTGTTCCATATAGCCGTAGTTAGTATTATAACGCTCATACAGACGAATTTCGTCAAAGTTGTCTCCACGAGGGAATAGATACAGTGATGGGAGAGGATTATAATACTGTCCTTGAGAAACCATGTTTTTGTTGTTCTGAACGATATATTGTGCACCGATATCCAGAGTAAGTTTATCATTCAGGAAATGGGTGGTATTACGTGCCGTAAAATTATAACGGTTATAGGAGTTATTCGGAAGAATTCCACCGGAGTTAGTTGTAGAAGCAGAAAGATAGGTCTGGTTTTTGGTATTTCCTGTAGATAATGCTACCGAATTGATAACATTGGAGCCTGTTTCAAAGAAGTCAGATGGGTTATATCGACGGTTTGTCAATTCTCCCCAGCTGAATAATCCGGAACTTGTACCATAACGGTTCTGCATATCCGGCATAATATATGCTTTAGAGAAAGTAGTACTGTTGGATACTGTTATGGTAGTTTTCTCTGTTTGGCCTTTTTTAGTAGTAATTAAAACAACACCGTTTGCCGCAGCAGAACCATATAATGCTGCCGCAGAAGGACCGGTCATCATACTAATACTAGCAATATCGTCCGGATTTAAGTCAGCAACAGCATCTGATCCTCCCATCTCTCCAAATAATCCTTCGCCACCGCTTTTTCCTGTATTAAAAATAGGTACACCATCAATTACATACAATGCATTGTTATCTTTAGTCAGAGATTTCATACCACGCATAACAACACGTGTGGCACCACCAGCACCGGTTGCACCACTATTAATTTGAACACCGGCAACCTTTCCTGATAGTGAATTCATAAAATTGGCGTCCTTTACAGCTGTCAATTCGTCACCTTTTACCTCTTGTACATTATAACTTAACGCCTTAGTTGCACGCTTGATACCCAATGCAGTAACAATTACTTCGTCCAATACTTGCGTATCTTCTCCTAAGGTTACTTTTATAGTTTGTGCGTTGGCAAGCGTGATTCTTTGGGAGAAAATCAGTTTCATATACTTTCCCTCAATGCT
>DXOJ01000620.1 GCA_019412865.1 Bacteroides sp.
CTTCTATAAAGCGGGAATATACATCATTTACAATATATCCATCCTGTGAAGGAACTTTATTTGATGCATTTGTCGGACTCCAACGATCAGCAACTTCAGCCAACATATTTCTACGACCACTTCTAGATTGTGTAGCATATAAACGGGTAGCATTATATATGTCATTTCCATAATTGAACTGGAACATGAAACTGAAGTCTATACCTTTATAATTAAATGTATTTGTAATACCACCATACCATTTGGGCATAGCATTACCAATAACAGTACGGTCATTAGTAGTAATAATGCCGTCGCCATCCTGATCTTTATATTTCACAACACCTGGCTTAACAGTACCATATCGTGCATTATTCGTGATTCCTTCTTTTAGAATCAACTGATTGTCAGGAGTTGTATAAAAATCAGAACTTTGATAAATACCGTCAAATTCATATCCGTAAATAAGACCAAGTGACTGTCCGACTGTGGCAATATAGTCATATGCAGTAAAGTTACTGTCGAATCCAGAACGTGCATACATCGACTCTACTCCTGAAGCTAAGCCCTTCAACGTATTTTTGATAAATGAAATGTTGAAGTTGGTCTGCCAAGTAAAGTTACGTGTCTGAATATTAGTAGAGTTAAAACTTAGCTCAATTCCTTTATTCTGAATTTTACCAATATTCTGCATTTGTGAATCGAATCCAGTAACATGTGCTAATGACTGTGCTAATAATAGATCTTTTGTATCTTTGATAAAGAAATCAGCTGTAACATTTAATCTGTTGTCAAAGAATCCTAAATCGACTCCTAAGTTAACACTGCTTGCGCCTTCCCATTTTAAATTAGCATTTTTCAATTGTTTGGGAGTTAGGACAGTAACAGTGTTGTTGCCAATCCCATATTTGTTTGCTTCATATAAATCCATGGAAAGATAATTGGAAATACGGTCATTTCCTACAATACCCCAACCTAGACGGACTTTAAAATTAGATACCCATTCAACATCTTTCATGAAAGCTTCTTCCGAAACACGCCATGCGGCTGAAAATGAGGGGAAGAATCCCCACTTATTTTTGTTAGAGAATACAGTTGAACCATCGGCACGTACTGTAGCTGTAAATAAATACCGATTATCATAGTTGTAGTTTCCACGTGCAAAGAATGATAGAAGCGTTTTTTCGCTGTAACTACTTTCAACTCTACTCGGAGTAGCTCCCAGTCCCAGATAGTCATTGCCTAAATTATCAAAAGGGAAATCCATTGCTTCACCTAGTAAATATTCTGTGCTTTTAAAAGAAACTTCATGACCTAACATAATGTCATAGTTGTGCTTTTTCACCTTCTGTTTCCAAGTAAGGTTGTTGGAGTTTGTCCATCGTACGTCACGTCCCATTTGGGTGCGTCCATAAGGTTTTTGACCGTTACGGTATGCTTCTTTTGAACCATCTTTGTAGAATATATCTGTACGATTGTTGGTTGTATTGTAGGTCCCTGCGGTCTTGAATGTCAGTCCTTTAATAATTTGCCATGTTGCCGAAGCATTTCCGGACCACATTTCTGCACGTTTGTTATTTGTTACTGACTCGGTTTGCTTAACCGGGTTCACTTGAGCTAAACTTTCACCAGATTCGAGCATTTCAGGGTCAATGGCTGAAGCAAGGAGTTCTTCATCTGTCAGTTTTAGTCCACCGGTGGGACGGGCACTTAAAATTTGTGCAAGCATATTGAAGCGTCCAGAATCACCGGATGTACCTACACCTTCACGGTTTGTTAATGCATAGTTGACAGTAAAATTAAAAGAAAGACTTTTACTTAATTTCTGATCAAGACGGAATTTACCTGTTGTTTTATTAAAACCACTATTTTTGAAAATACCATTTTCAATATAGCGTGAGAATGATGCATTATATTTAGTATCTTCCGTACCTCCCATGATTGATAAACTATGATCTTGTGACCACGTTGGATTGAATGTTTCATCTTGCCAGTTTACACCGCTTACACCAATATAGTCATCCAGAGATTGATAACGATAAGGGTTTCCATCATCATCATTTCCTGTTTTAAAGTAACTGTCTGAGTATTTAGAGTTTACTTCTCCTTGTAATTTAACGAATTCATATGGAGACAGGACATCTAATTTCTTTGATATTTTACGATAACTAGCTGAACCATTATAGTTAATAATAGGTTTCCCTATTTTTCCAGATTTAGTGCTAATCAATACGACTCCATTTGCTGCACGTGCACCATAAATAGCTGAAGAAGATGCATCTTTCAGAATCTCAATAGATTCAATGTCAGAATTAGACAGATAGTCAATGTCATCTACTTCAAAACCATCGACAATATAAAGTGGAGAGGAATCTCCCGTCAGAGTTCCGACACCACGGATATTAATACTGAAACCTGCACCTGGAGTACCATCTGTTGATGTGATTTGCACACCTGCGATTTGTCCTCCTAATGCGCCTGCCACTGAACTGGTTTTAAATCCTTCTACATCTTTGGCTGCTATAGAAGCTACGGAACCAGTTAAGTCACTGCGTTTCATTGTGCCATAGCCAACTACAACTACTTCATCTAGAGTTTGGTTGTCAGGAACCATTTTAATGTTGACGGTAGGTTGACCGGTAAATTTAATTTCCTGTGTTTTGTATCCAATATATGAGAATGTAATAACAGCACCTTTATTGGCTTTAATTGTATAATTACCATCAAAATCAGTTATACTTCCTGTTGAAGTTCCTTTTACTTGTACAGTAGCTCCGATGAGAGGAGTATCTGTTTCGTCTACAATAACACCTTTTAAAGTGGTATTCTGCGCATATAGGTTGATCGTTAGGGTCAGTGTCAAGAGGGTGAACCACCCTCTTACGCTAATTGATTTTATAAAATTTATATTGTACATAACGAGTATTTTTGTATGTATTTATTAGAATTTAGTATCAAACCAGATAAACATAGGAGAAACACGTGCTCCACTAGCAGCTCCTTGAGGATCTTCTCCTTTGACGCTGTAAGTCATTTGACCAATCATTGCTCCATTAGCATTGCCATCTTTTGTGCGCCACATATTAGGATTAATATGTACCTTGAAGTCGGTTTGATCTATGTATCCTAGAGGTTTACTCAAATCTGTTATATTCTCGAAATATGAGACTGGCTGTCTGGATACACCTGCAGATATGCTATATGAACTCCATAAGGTAGATAAGAAATTGTCAACACCTTGTTCTAATTGACCACTTATATGTGAATCGGGACCTGCTATGTTATAGTAGAAGAAATCACGTCTATAGTCTAATCTGAATGTTGATTTGTCTACACCGGTTCCTAAATTTGGAGCTTCAGATATACCACCTTTCATCGGATTAACTTGGAAGACAAATGGAGTATATTCCAGTTGTACATTATTATCTGATACAATAGAGAAATGGAAGAATACTGGTTGACTCACAGAAACTGCAGTTTTTCCCTCTCCAGCTGTAGCTGTAACCATAACCATACCACATTGTCCGGCTTTTAAACCTGTGATAGTGATTTGTCCGGTAGTGACATCAATAGTAGCATTTGTATTTTTGGGGTTATGTTTCAATTCAACCTCCCATTTCAATGATTCCAATCCACCTGGCGCATCTGTTGAAATTGGCGTAGGTTTGACTGTGTTGAGTTTAGCACCAGCTGCAATTCTAAATTGATCAGCGTAGTTCTCTATTGGCTGTAAGTTTAGATTGTTTCCATAACGGAAGAAGGTGAAATAATTCGGATTTTCTATAATCTTCAATGTAAATGTCGCAGTTTCTGAACCTTTGGTATTTGTTGCCATCACTTGAATAGTATACTGTCCGACAGGAATAGTATTACCTTTCTTAATAGTGATGTTGCCATCCAGATCAAGATTTAATTGTCCTTGAAGTTCAGTTGCGAGGTCTACGAACTCATATTTCACTTCATCACCTTTAAAGTTGTCATTCTTCTGAATATCAATTTCTACAGCTTGGACTTCTTCTACATTAGTATATCCGAAATTGGCTATCGGCTCTATAAATTCAACTGCATTTAATGTGAATACATTTTCAAATACAACCCCTTCTGTCGAGAATTCGTTTATAACTTTGACACTGATTTCGTATTTTTCTCCATCTTTGAAACCATGATGTGCAGCCACAGACAATACTCCAGTTGTTGGATCTATAGTAATTTTGTCTGTACTTGGGCTTATTGAACCGATGCTGTAAGCCAACCCTTCTGTAGAACCCTTCAGCACTGGTGAGTTGCTTTGGAAAGTTGTTTCCGGACTAAGTTCTCCCTCTTCTTCTATTTTACCTTCATTGGGAGTATATGTTAGAGACAGAGGTCTGGAAGTGACATTAATTTCCAATGCATTTTCAAAAATACCCATTTCAGGATCTTCTCCAGTCGCTGCAGTTGTTAACTTAAATGATAAGATGTATTTACCAGGTTGGATATTCTGCTTACCTTTGATTATTGATATTTCACCGGTTTCCGAAACTGTAAAATAAGTGTCTGTGTCTTCTATTATAGTTTCATTCCATACAACGGAAGCAATTGTGTAGTTGGTAATGGAAATATGATTACCTTCCGTTGTTATTTGTGAGGTCGGTAATTCTTGACTGCTTTCTGTATCAATAATATCTGCATATTCTACCTGAAGTTTTTCAGGAATGGCTTTGATACCATCTGGTACAGGTTTCATCATGTTGATTTCTACAATATCTGCATATTCGTATCTGTTACCATTAGAATAGCAAGAGATAGATAACTTGTACAAGCCTACTGGAGTATTGCCTGTGCTATTTAACGTGATTTTTCCTGTTTCTGAATCAATGGTAAAGATATTGTCAGAAAAGGCTTCTCCATCGAGTGTTATTTTGGTAATAGTAAAATCGTATGGAGTACTACCTTTGTAAGTCGGACTACTGATAACTCCTGTCATGGAAGGTCCGATATCAGTCATACCTGTGTAGTAAATAGTAAACTTCGTGGAGTCAGTGGTTTCCGTATCAGTACAAGAACTATTGACTACTGTCAATATGATTACTATGAGTGTTCCTAGTAATCTTGAAGTAATGTTTAGTAATTTAGATCTCATATTTTAAGAGTTATTAGTTTATAAGGTATATGATAATGGGTATATAGTTCCTCCTACGTTTACTTCTATAGATACGCTATTTTCACTATATCCGTTATCTGTGAAATGAGCAGATATGTTATTTATATCAGTACTTTTTTTAACTGGTATGATAACTGTGATATAACGTGCTGTTTCATTAGGTTCTTTATTCATATCTATAGTATATGATTGCCGGTCATTATAGTTACCATCAACAAGATATGCTATGCGTCCTGTAAAAGGTGAACAGGTTATCTCCTTATTGGCAAAAGTGCGTACAATGATATTATTGTCATTGCTAAATGCTGTATGAACACCGTTTTCTTCTTTGTCCATAACTACTTCCGTACTACTACCTTCGCAAAGATTAAAGCTTAGATTTACAGTACCTTCAGCACTTCCAATACCTTCGTCTACCAGTACGAAAAATTCTTTATTTACATAAAATACAGCACGACGGTGTTTTAAGTTGTCATATCCTTGATTCTCAAATACAACAAGTTCTGTTGCACCTTCTTCAGATTTTAAAAGTTTGCCCTCGGCCTTTTTTATGTTTTGCTTCCCTAATGATAATGTATTATGCTTATCAATACCGCGAAACCAATAACGTAGTGTGTTGTCACCACCAGTACTGTAATAGGTACATACTCCTGAATCGGGGAAAAAATTACGCCCATTGTGATAAAGTTCAAATGTTCCATTATCAGGTTGATTATGGCTGTATGCACTGATAGAATTGGAGGCATCATTACTTTTATTATTACTTAAAATCATGACAGTAGAGCCATACGTCCAGCCGTTACGTAATACGTAATATCCTGCCTGGTCAAATAATTTCATATCGTTATTAGGCGTATGTCCTTGGGGAGTACCACCGTTACCTGCTGTTTGCATGTATTTAAGTTCCTCACTGTCAGGGAACATTTCTACATATTGCTTGAAATTTGTATTTTTAAGTACATTACGCGTTCGACTCCATGAATCATTAAACATGGGGACTATATTATCAGAGCCTTTGCTAAAATAGTTGGGATAAGTGAAATGCATTACTACTTCAGCTGCTTTGCGAAGCGGTTCTGTAAAATTACTAGGCAGTTTACTGGAGAGTTGGTTTGCCTCTGCTAATTTCATAGCCTCATAGAAATCTGCTACAATGCCTATATGATAATGAAGAGACATTTCTTTATGCCATCCATCACTCATTATCTGATTTTGTACTTCTTCACTGAGTATTTGGTAACCAGTTTCCATCCATTTTTCAGCATTTTTGAATTCCGGCATTAATGTTCCGGCGGTTGCCAGTGCATTAGCTTGTGATATCAGAATATTACCTCCTGATTCATAAGGATAATCAACAAGAAAGTCTGCTTGCTCTGCAAACTCTACTAAAAAAGTAGTAAGCCATTCTGGTGTGAAATTAATAGAGTTTTTGAAATATTCCAGTAATTGTACTTGATCATTGATACGGGTTGCTACTTGCAATTGCCACCAAGACGTTGTGTTTGTACCGCTTTCCGGTTTAGGATTTTGGTTTATCCAATTATTATATACCTCAATCCATGATTGAATGTATTTTTCACTTCCGCTAATTCGATAGGCTTTAGCCTGTGGAATAAACCATTGATGGCGATGGAGCTGTTTCTGATACTCATCAGAGGCACCTTCTGGAGAAAATGTCCAATTAATCGTTCCATCTTTCTTTAAAGAATATGGTTTCAATGTTTCTTGATCTTCGTAGAAATTGTTTACATGAAAGCGATAGTCTTCCAATGCATAATCCGCTTTTGCTTGATCTGCTTCCGAGATTGTTACATTAATTAAGGACAAATTGGGATTAGTAACATTGGTTCTTGTTCTGTAGTATTCCAATAAAGCATTGGCCGCGTAATAATATTCCCCTGTTTCATAGAATTCTTTCACTTTTTCTAATCCGGGATAATTAAGGTTGATAATGTCGAATACGTTGGTATTTACAACATCATTGGGCTTAGAATCGGGAAGTAGATCTATATCTACATTTCCTCCGGTTAATAGATCGTCGTCATCGTCTGCGCATCCTGTAAA
>DXOJ01000621.1 GCA_019412865.1 Bacteroides sp.
GCGTACATTTTTACCGCAACAGGAGTTCCGGCTTCTATGGTAAAGTCCTCCTCTGCGATGATAGGTTCTTCTTTACCGTC
This sequence comes from Bacteroides sp., assembly GCA_019412865.1. GTDB lineage: Bacteria > Bacteroidota > Bacteroidia > Bacteroidales > Bacteroidaceae > Bacteroides. The sequence continues at coordinate 81 of DXOJ01000621.1, forward strand.
CTCCAGGATAACCGTTCCTATTTTCTCGCCGGCTTTGATGATCTGTGGAATCAAGTTAGTCAAGATACCTTCAGATACTTTCCGAATATCGATGTATTCCGGTTTGGCATTTGGGGCAACTTCAATTTTACCGCTGAACAGGTCTTGCACACCTTTGTTTTTCAAGAAAAGTTTAACGATAGCTCTACCTTCGTACGGCTGGTTGTTTTCGTCAAGCAGAACGACGGGCGTTGTCATTCTCTTGAATGTAAGAGCAACATTCTTAGAACCTTTGTTGGCTTGGGCTGTACCGAACAAATATTCTAAGCCACCCTTGATTTCACGATAGCGGCTGCTCAATGATCTGGTAGTAGCTGCTTCGTCGGTCAATTCAGGATAATGAGCATAGAAAGTAACTGTTTCCGAATCGGTGCCTGCCTCGTTCCAGGTCTGGCTATCCATACCTATGGCAAACGGATGATAATCTTGCTCGGCAACTGACATTGAGATGACATCTCCGGCAGCGAAATTGTTCTTTAACGGAAGTGTCAAACTGCTGCTGTTACGAGTAAGAGCATTGTTGATACTTTGGTCAATAGAAGTAGAAAAGTCGATCACTTCTTTACTGGGATCTTGCAGTTCTTCTTGCTGTTGACAACTGAACAGGCATACTGATGCCATAACAAATAAAAGGCTTTTTCTTTTCATTTGAGGGGTAATTAATAGGTTAATAATAGTGAGAGGTTTTTTAATATTCTACTCTGTCTTCTTTGGCCGCCCAGGCTTTGAAGGCAGTAAGGGCTTCATTATGCAATAAGATTTCGGAAGGAAGCTTTCTGTCTTCAGGCTTCAGTTCCAGTTCGTCATAGATAAAAGAGTCGTCGAAGCCAATATTCTTGGCATCGGTCTTATTGTTTCCATAGTACATTTTATCCAATCGCGCCCAGTAAATCGCACCGAGACACATGGGACAAGGTTCGCAGGAAGTATAGATTTCGTATCCGCTAAGATTAAAAGTACCGAGTTTGGCAGCTGCGGCACGTATCGCACTCACTTCGGCATGAGCAGTGGGGTCACAAGATGCCGTAACACGATTTACTCCTGTTGCAACTATTTCCCCCTCTTTCGTGGCAATCACAGCACCGAAAGGACCTCCACCATTTTCAACATTTTCTTTGGAGAGCTCGATTGCTTTCCGCATTAAGTCTTCTCTAGTCATGGCACAAAAAATATATTGTTAGTTTCATTTTCCCTTTGCTTCTTTTTACAAAGATAGAAAAAACTAACAATATACAATGGAATATTCCTATTAATTTTTTAACAGTATCAGTAAACTTCGCAAGAAAATGATACTTTTTTTTTGCTTTTTTTCGGGTTATAGTTTACCTAATATCTTGTCCATTACCCAGTTAGTGAGCGTTGCGCTTTCACCGTCACAGGAGCAAACGGACTTACCCAATAAGTGATCTACCACTGCTTGAATGAGAGGTTGTTGCACATGTTCCGGGTTACCGATGCAGATTTCTTCCCGTCCTTTTTCGGTATGTAAGCCTATAGGTTCATAAGTAAAAACAGAGAAACAAATCATTCCCTTGTCACCGATAATTTCAATACGGTCTTCGCGGGCAGAGTCATGGGCTACGAAACACCAGGAACCGCTACCAACCAATCCGCTATCAAATTGGAAACAGGCGCTTAATGTATCTTCAGCAGGATAAAGTCCACCCCGATTGCTCTTATAACCGCTTGCTTCGAGGATACAACCGAACATATCCTGCAACAAATCAATTTGATGCGGAGCAAGGTCGTAGAAGTAGCCACCTCCGGCAATGTCAGCCTGCACACGCCAGGGAAGGTTGTCACGATTGTAATCCAGATCGCGTGGCGGCTGGGCAAAACGAATTTGCACATTGATAATATTACCGATAGTACCGTTCTCTACCAGTTCCTTTACTTTCTGGAAATAGGGGAGATAACGGCGATAGTAAGCAACGAAACAGGGAACTCCCGTTTCATTGGATATGCGGTTGATGCGCGTGCATTCTTCGTACGTCACAGCCATTGGTTTCTCAATATAGGCAGGTTTGCCTGCTTTCATGGACATAATGGCATACGTAGCATGTGAGGAAGGAGGAGTGGCAATGTAGATGGCATTTACTTCCGGATCATCGATCAGTTCTTGTGCATCGTCATACCATTTTTTGATTCCTCTCTCTTTGGCATACGCTTTCGCCTTCGCACCGTCACGACTCATTACGGCTACGACTTCCGAATGTTCTACTTTCTGGAAAGCGGGACCACTTTTTGTCTTGGTTACTTCTCCGCAACCAATAAAGCCCCATTTGATAATCTTTTCACTCATAATATATACCTATTG
>DXOJ01000622.1 GCA_019412865.1 Bacteroides sp.
GGACGTATAAATGAAAAATAATATAAATAAGTATTTTGCAGGTGAATTGACTTCCGGAGAAAAAGATGAATTTCTGTTGGAAGTAATCCATGACGGGGGACTACAAGAGGACTTTTTAGAATATCAGCATCTGGTAGCACTAATAGACTGGTTGTCTCCGAAAGAGGATAAGGAACTTGCTCAGCGTAAGTTATCTGAATTTATGAATCGGATAGAAAAACGCAAAAATAAATAGGCATTAGATACCATGAATAAAATTAGTATCCTGTTATTAGCTGTTTTTATTTGTTCGTATGTTTATTCGCAGCAGCCATCTTTCGTTGACGGATATCATGGAGGGATATACGGGCACTATCCGGTGAAATGGAAAACCCAGTTTATCGTAGACCAGCTGACCATGCATCCCGACTGGCGAATCTGCATGGAGATAGAACCTGAGACGTGGGATACGGTTCAGGTACAAACCCCCGAAGCTTATCGTCAATTTAAAAATCTCGCAGCCAGCGAGCAAGTAGAATTTACGAATCCGACCTATGCGCAGCCATACTGCTACAATATTTCAGGTGAAAGTATTATTCGTCAGTTTCAATATGGTATATCCAAGATAAATAAACATTTTCCAGAAGTGAGTTTTCTGACTTATTCGGTGGAAGAACCTTGTTTTACAAGCTGCTTGCCGCAGATACTCAAGTCGTTAGGATTTAAGTATGCTGTTCTCAAATGCCCGAATACGTGCTGGGGAGGCTATACCAGTGCTTATGGTGGAGAACTGGTCAACTGGATAGGAACCGATGGAACTTCCATACTAACCGTACCCCGTTATGCCTGCGAGAAGCTGGAACGGGGATCTACTTGGCAGACGACTGCCTGGGGAAATTCAGAGGAATATTTAAACGCTTGCCGTGATGCAGGAATCGAGCATCCGGTAGGTATGTGTTTTCAGGATGCCGGATGGAAAAACGGACCGTGGCTGGGTAGTGGAAAGAAAATCAAAAACAATTCCAAATATGTAAGATGGAAAGATTACATAGAGAATATTTCCATTGGTAAAACAGATGATGATTATCATTTCTCGCAAGAAGATATGCGTGTCAATCTGATGTGGGGTAGTCAGGTGCTGCAGAAAATAGCACAGGAGGTACGTATTGCCGAGAATAAGATAGTGATGGCAGAGAAAATGTCTGTCATAGCTCATTTGGAGAATGGCTATAGCTATGCTCAGGCGGATGTGGATGAAGCCTGGCGCACATTGATGCTGGCACAACATCATGATTCATGGATTGTACCGTATAATGGTTTACATAGGTATGGTACATGGGCAGATGCAATCAAGCGGTGGACGGATCAGACCAATACCATTGCTGATAAGATAACGGAAGCATCCGTACGGAGCTTTGATCAGGGAAATATGCCTGTTGACAGTCAGCAGGGATATATACGTGTTTATAATACTCTGGGAATCCAACGAACAGAGATGATGAATATCCTGCTTCCAGATGAGTATGCAGATGACGAATTGGACGTTTGTAATTGGAAAGGAAAGAAGATAGGTTACTCTATAGAAAGAGAAGGTGAAAAAACAAGATTGTTTTTTGAAGCAGAAGTTCCCCCCTTCGGCTACTCCACGTATCGTATTAAACAAAAAAAGTCAGGTAAAAGAACGGTTTCAGGAGGTCAGTGTGCAGTGAACGAACGGGAATATATAGTCGAAAATGAATTGTATAAGATTGTTTTTGACTTGTCGAAGGGAGGAATTATTAAAAGCCTGATTGCAAAGAAAGAGGGAAACAAAGACTTTGCCAAACAATCCGGTGAGTATGCTTTAGGTGAACTGCGGGGATACTTTTATGAAGAAGAAAAATTCCGTTCTTCTACGGAGACACCTGCAAAGATGACTGTTCTGAGAAATAATTGCTATGAGACGAAGGTAAAGATAGAAGGCGAAATCGCTACACATCCTTTTACGCAGATTGTGACTCTTGCCCGCGGGGATAAGCGTATTGACTTTGACCTTACCATCAACTGGAGAAAGAATGTGGGAATCGGTGAATATCGCGAAACACACTGGCGGGACAATCGCAGAGCATATTGTGACGACCGGTTTAAACTGAGTGTCTTGTTTCCGGTAGATCTTGGTTCGCCTCGTATTTATAAAAATGCGCCGTTTGATGTTTGCGAAAGTAAACTGGATAATACTTTCTTTAATACCTGGGATCAGATTAAGCATAATATTATTCTTAACTGGGTGGATTTGGCGGAACAAAAAGGAGATTATGCGCTGGCATTATTGTCAGACCATACTACTTCTTATTCTCACGGAGAAGATTACCCGTTGGGTTTGACGGCACAATATTCCGGTCCGGGACTTTGGGGACCTGATTATAAGATTACAGGTCCGTTGAAAATGAAATACGCTATTATCCCTCATCGTGGGAAGTGGGATAAAGCTTGCATTGCTACTAGTAGTGACTGTTGGAATGAACCATTGTTAGGTTCTTATCATTCGTCGGCAGAACTGGAATCAAAATCATTTGTTGATTTGCGCAATACCGGTTATCAGATTAGTGCAGCCGGACTGCAGGACGGGAAGATCATGCTGCGTCTGTTCAATGCGGAAGGAGACAATGCAC
>DXOJ01000623.1 GCA_019412865.1 Bacteroides sp.
ATAAATCACCGTATATTTGTCAAAAATATCACGTTTATAATCAGAAACAAAGGGTTGCCTTTTTTTGTTATAAACAAATAGAGAACATGAATTATTAATCTCAATTACAGGAATGAACGATACTAAAGTATTAATTGAAAAAATAAAAGAAGGAATTCAAGAGAAAAAAGGTAAAAAGATAATCGTTGCCGATTTAACCAGCATAGAAGATACCATCTGTAAATATTTCGTTATCTGTCAGGGAAATTCTCCCAGTCAAGTGAGTGCCATTGTAGATTCAATCAAGGAATTTACACGCAAAGGTGCGGATAGCAAACCTTATGCAATCGATGGACTCCGGAATGCTGAATGGGTGGCAATGGACTATGCCGATGTACTGGTACACGTCTTTTTACCGGAGACAAGAGATTTTTATAATCTTGAACACCTTTGGGCAGATGCCAAACTTACTCAAATCCCCGATCTAGACTAATTAATGATTATGGACAATAATAATAGCAATAATAACAATAGCAATAAACCTAACAATAAGGTTAATATGCCTAAGTTCAACCTGAACTGGATGTATATGATTATTGCCCTTATGCTTCTCGGCCTCTGGTGGGGCAGTGATTCAAAGGGAGCTGGAAGCAAAGCTGTAACTTACAGTGAGTTTCAGGACTACGTAAAAAAGGGCTATGTAAGCAAAGTATTGGGTTATGAAGATAAGTCAATAGAAGCTTTTCTTAAACCGACTGCTGTAGGGGCTGTTTTTGGAGCGGACTCTACCAAAGTGGGACGTAACCCTATCATTACAAGTAGAACGCCATCTACCGATAAACTGGAAGAGTTTTTGCAGGCAGAAAAGGAAGCCGGTCATTTTGACGGTTCTTCCGACTATCCGCCCAAATCGGATATTTTTCCCGCAATCCTGATCCAGATACTCCCGCTTGTCTTGCTTGTAGCGTTATGGATCTTCTTCATGCGCCGTATGAGCGGAGGTGGCAGTGGTGGCCCCGGCGGTGTATTTAACGTAGGAAAATCAAAAGCCCAGCTTTTTGAAAAAGGTGGAGCCATCAAGATTACATTTAAGGATGTAGCGGGTTTGGCAGAAGCGAAACAAGAGGTAGAGGAAATTGTAGAGTTCTTGAAGGAACCGCAGAAATATACGGATTTGGGAGGTAAGATACCCAAAGGAGCATTGCTGGTAGGCCCTCCGGGAACCGGTAAAACTTTGCTTGCCAAAGCTGTGGCGGGTGAAGCTAATGTTCCTTTCTTCTCACTGGCAGGTTCTGACTTCGTGGAAATGTTTGTGGGTGTAGGTGCATCCCGTGTTCGCGACTTGTTTAAACAGGCCAAAGAGAAAGCTCCTTGTATCGTCTTTATTGATGAGATTGATGCCGTAGGACGTGCTCGTGGCAAAAATCCTGCAATGGGAGGAAATGACGAACGCGAAAACACCTTGAACCAGTTATTGACAGAGATGGACGGTTTCGGTTCCAACAGCGGTGTAATTATCCTTGCTGCTACTAACCGTGTAGACGTACTTGATAAAGCATTGCTCCGTGCAGGACGTTTTGACCGTCAGATACATGTGGATCTGCCCGACTTGAATGAACGTAAAGAAGTATTTGGTGTGCATTTGCGCCCGATCAAAATAGACGATAGTGTTGATGTAGACTTGCTGGCTCGCCAAACTCCGGGATTCTCGGGTGCGGATATCGCCAATGTCTGCAATGAAGCTGCATTGATCGCTGCCCGCCACGGAAAGAAATTTGTAGGCAAGCAAGACTTTCTGGATGCGGTAGACCGCATCATCGGTGGTCTGGAAAAGAAAACCAAGATTACTACGGAAGCTGAAAGACGTTCCATCGCTTTGCATGAAGCAGGACACGCCTCTATCTCCTGGTTATTGGAATATGCCAATCCATTGATTAAGGTAACTATCGTTCCCCGCGGACGTGCATTAGGAGCTGCCTGGTATCTGCCGGAAGAACGTCAGATTACTACTAAGGAGCAAATGTTGGATGAAATGTGTGCTACTTTAGGAGGACGCGCCGCTGAAGATTTATTCCTCGGCCGCATTTCAACTGGTGCCATGAACGACTTGGAAAGAGTGACTAAACAGGCATACGGTATGATTGCTTATTTAGGTATGAGCGACAAGCTGCCGAATTTATGTTATTACAACAACGATGAATATTCTTTCAACCGTCCATATAGCGAAAAGACAGCCGAACTAATTGACGAAGAAGTCAAGAGAATGGTGAACGAGCAGTATGACCGCGCCAAGAGAATTCTGTCAGAGCACAAAGAAGGTCACAACGAACTGACGCAATTACTGATTGACAAAGAGGTAATCTTTGCGGAAGACGTTGAACGTATCTTCGGCAAACGCCCCTGGGCTTCGCGTTCGGAAGAAATCATGGCTGCTAAAGAAAGCCAGGATGCCGCAAGAGCTGAAAGGGAACTTGCCCAAAAGTTAAAAGAAGAAGAAAAAGAAATCAAAGAAGAAGAAGCTGAAAATACTGCAGAGGAGCAAGCCCCCATTGACACCAAAGTTGCCGCAGCAGGTAACAAGGTTACAGTGGAAGGCAAAGTTACCGTAGAGGGTAAGTCCAATGGAGAAGAACAAGCTAACGGGTCCAACTAATTAAAACGAATAGATTTTGATTAACAATTTCATAAAACGAGCTATTACGGGTGTACTCTTCGTTGCCATCTTGGTAGGGTGCATCCTTTATGACGCATTCAGTTTTGGCATTCTGTTCACCGTTATCAGTGCACTGACTATTTATGAGTTTGCACAGTTGGTAAATATGCGCGCAGAAGGAGTCAAGATAAACAAGACCATTAATATGCTCGGCGGGGCTTATTTATTCCTCGCAATCATGGGATTCTGCATTGATGCAGCCGATTCGAAAATATTCATCCCGTATGTGCTTTTATTGCTTTACATGATGATTAGCGAGTTGTATCTGAAAAAGGAGAACCCGGTACTTAACTGGGCTTATTCGATGCTTAGCCAATTTTATATCGGTCTGCCTTTTGCTTTGCTGAATGTATTGGCTTTCCATAATGATCCGGCATCGGAATTCAGTAGCATAAGCTATAATCCGATTCTACCGTTATCCATCTTTATTTTCCTTTGGCTGAATGATACGGGTGCTTATTGCATCGGGTCACTGATAGGCAAACACCGACTCTTTGAACGCATCTCTCCCAAGAAATCATGGGAAGGCTCTATCGGCGGCGGAGTTGTAGCAATCGGAGTATCTTTTATACTTGCTCACTACTTCCCATTTATGTCAATGATGGAATGGGCAGGACTGGCATTGGTAGTGGTTATATTCGGTACATGGGGCGACCTGACGGAGTCATTGCTAAAACGCCAATTGCACGTAAAGGATTCGGGAAATATTCTTCCGGGACATGGAGGGATGCTCGATCGGTTTGATAGTTCTTTGATGGCCATACCGGCAGCAGTCGTTTACCTATATGCATTAACGTGGTCCTAACAGGAGTTTTTCTCATCGATTAGAATTGCACACAATACAAAAGGTCGGGAACTTCGATAGAAGTATCCCGACCTTTTTCACACACAGTAAATCATAGTTAGGTTATCGGATCGAAGAAGTGGAGTGTACATCCTTCGCAGCTTCCGGCACACCTACCGGATGTTCCAGATCAAGAACGATCACTCTTCCTTCTCCATGTTCTCTTGAATTTATAGTCACTTTAAAACCTTTCATTGTTGATTCGGCATCTTTTTCCGTTGGGAAGAACTTTTCCAGATTATAAGAAACTCGTCCCCATCCCCAATAGTCAGTCACATCCTCATACGTATTATAACGCAGTTCCAAATGTACGTAACCATCTTCAGCTACATTCAATGTTCTCGGTTCTGATGGTTCTCCCGTTTCTATCTTATTTTGCACAAGGCTGATACGATGTTTCTCCGAGCGAGGCAGCTCCTGACGGAAAATAACATTCAGGAATTTTCCTCCCAACCACATGTCACCCTGATAAATCAGGATAGGATCATTGCCGAATTCCACCGCTTCTTCCTCTGTGGTCATATCTTCCACTTCCTTTGTCAACAATTCCTGTACACCTTCCATTTTCACCTGAACTCCTTTTCCTCCTTCCATGTCATACAAAGGATTGAAAAAGGCCACTACACGTTCACCGTCTACCGGTTTAAACCAAGGTATGGAAGTAGCAACCGGATCAATCAATCCCCAACGATCACCTTCCAAATAATAACCTCCTCCACCGGTTGCCCGAACGGTCGCCCAATCCCAACTGAAATCTCCGATAGAATAACCATCATCATCACATGATTGCAACATTGGCACTAATGCCAATAACAACATTCCTAAAAGCCACTTAAATTTTTTCATATCTTTTTCCTTTCTTTTTTTAGTCTTCTGCTTAATAAATAAAAAAGCCGTGCAATTACTGCATCGGCTTTACGTTTATTCAGAAAAAGAAAGTTATTTTTTCAACAAGCGCAGCATTTCACGAGCTGCATGACGGGGAGCACCGGCAGGCCCCAACCGTTCGGCCACATATTCATATCCCAAAAGCATTTCATTTCTATATGCTTCATTTTCAATGATATTTTTCAATTCACTTTGCATATTCTTCACGGTCATCGTATCCGCCACCAACTCTTTTACCACTTCACGGTCGGCAATCAGATTAACTAACGAAATAAATTTCACGGTCAAGATATGACGCCGCAAGAAGGAAACCACTTTCCCTATCGGAGTGTAATAACAAACGACTTGGGGAACACGAAACAATGCCGTCTCAAGAGTAGCCGTGCCTGAAGTGACCAAAGCCACATCTGCGTGCTGCAACAAACGATAGGTTTGATCGAAAATGATTTTCACTTTCGCTTCTCCTACATATTTTTTATAATAGTCGGGAGCAATGGCAGGAGCACCCGCCAGAACAAGCTGATAATCGGGAAAAGCAGAAGCAGCCTTCAACATATCCGGCAGATTATCTTTGATTTCCTGTTTCCGACTACCTGCAAGAAGAGCTATTACCGGTTTATCTTCCAGTTGATTCTCCGCAATAAACTGATCCTTATTTTTCGGATGAGCTTTCTGATAAGCCACCACCTCATCCACGGTAGGATTACCAACATAGTGGATGGGGTATTGATGCTTTCCTTCGAAGAACTCTACTTCAAAAGGAAGAATGGAGAAAAGTTCGTCTACATCTCGTTTTATATTCTTGATACGATACTCCTTCCACGCCCATATCTTCGGAGAAATATAATAATAAACCGGAATCTGTGTCTTTGCATGAACAAACTTGGCTATATCCAGATTGAATCCCGGATAGTCCACGAGAATAACAACATCCGGTTGCCAGGAAACAATGTCTTCTTTACAACGCTTCATATTTGCAAAGATAGTGCGCAGATGGAGCAACACGGGAATAAAACCCATGTATGCCAGTTCTTTATAATGTTTCACCATCGTTCCTCCGACGGCAGCCATCAAATCACCTCCGAAAAACCGGAAATCAGCCTGCGGATCTTTTGCCTTTAAGGCAGCCATCAGATGAGAAGCGTGCAAGTCGCCGGAAGCTTCGCCGACAATCAGATAATACTTTATAATAGTTGATAGTTGATAGTTGATAAATGATAGGTAATATCAACTAATTAAACCAGTTGTTAAGTTCATCCATAAAGTGATAAGCTGTCACATCAACCGTGGTCGGAGTGATAGCAACATAGCCATTTGCCAAAGCCCAATGATCGTTCTTCTCATTTTCATGTTCGTGATCGGTAAATTCACCGGTCAACCAGAAATAATTCGGATCGTTCAGACGGGGACAGGCAGCCCATTCGTTCGTCCAACGGCCTTTTGCCTGTTCACAGATTTTGATTCCTTTGATATCGGTTGTATCCGGGAAATTTACGTTCAGGCAGGTTAAAGGAGGAAGTCCTTTTTCCAGTACCATGGTGGCAATACTGCGAATATAAGGTCTGGCAGCTTCAAAATCGGCATCGGGTGCATGATTGCACAAAGAGAAGCCAATAGAAGGGATTCCATTCAAACAACCTTCGAATACCACTCCCATTGTGCCAGAATAGTGTACGTTAGTGGCGGAGTTATCTCCATGATTGATACCACCGACTACCAAGTCCGGTGTCCGGTCGAGCACTGTGTTCCGTGCCAATTTGATGCAATCGGTCGGTGTTCCCGAACATTTATAAACAGTTAAACCTACTTCTTTCTTTACTAACTGATAATGAACAGGTTGCGTCACCGTCAGCGCACAACCACTGCCCGAGCGCGGAGCATCAGGTGCCATTACCACAATATCTCCCAAAGGGCGAAGAAACTTCACCAGTTCATTAATCCCTTTAGCCATCACGCCATCGTCATTAGAAACAAGTATCAACGGCTTTTCATTTTCCATATCTTCAATCCTTTCCTTTTTTATATTCGCACAAAAGTAACAAAAAGAAGCCGTACCGCCAAACACCTCCCTACATCAGATCGAAAAGTCTCTTTCCACCCCACTCCTACCCGTTTACAAATCTTAATCTTCT
>DXOJ01000624.1:0-10301 GCA_019412865.1 Bacteroides sp.
GATTTTTATTAACTATAAATCCGGTTAGTATGAATCTCACACAACTTACTCAATACCTAATAAAACAGCTTTATTAATGAGGATTCAAAGCTTACAGTCCGCTATCATTACAATATAAATTATACAGGCCCCTTGTAGATTTAATTCATAGAAAAAACAGTGGCAACCAATATACGGTCACAAAATTTTCAATCTTGAAACTTCTGAATTCCTACTTATCAACATCGAAATTAAAAAAGGGTTATAACTGGGCTTTGTAATACCTTTGCCTTTATTAGTTGTACTGGCAAGAGTACTAGTATAACTTTTGTGAAGTTTTTCTTCTGAAACCTTTTCAAACGCTATTTAACAGTTTAATAGTTTATTTCCTGAAGTATAAACTTCCGAGCAGAAGAAATACGACTTCTTACAGTTCCAACAGGAATGTTCAGGATTTCACTTATCTCATCATATGAATACCCACTAGCATAATACATCACACTATCAATACAACGGGATTTTTTAGCACACCGTTGTATTGTGGAAACCAAATCATCAAACAGTATTGAATGAGCTGTACAGTTAGAAATGGCACTTCCGTCTACCATATCAAGCCCTGTAAAATGTATAAGGGAATTTCTATTGTATCTTATTATATAAGTATTCCTCATTATAATAAGGCACCACGGTTGAAGTGGTTTAGAACAATCAAATTTATCACGATTCACAAGTAGCTTATAAACTGTATCACCGGCTAAGTCTTCAGCATCTTGCATGGAACAGCAGAATTTTCTTGCCACCTTTAATATCCAAGGATATATTTCTGATAATTCCTTTTCAAAGTCCATTGTCAGCCCTCCTTATTAGGTGTATCTTCGGTTCGCCATTAATGCACCTTTCCACATATTTCCGGTGCATGATACTTTGTTCGTGCATTTCCTTAGCAGAACGCTCGATTGAACTAATAAGAGTGCCTATATCGGGGGGCAATAAGGCAATCATTTTTTTTACCTCGGACACTTCTGCCGTTATCCGATTACACTTCGTCTCTAATGTACGTAATTCTGACAATAAAACATTGTATAAATGCCTATTTATACAATGGATGCTGTTTTTTCTATTCATAAAAAAGTCGTTTGTGATTCTAAAGGAGATGTACAAACGACTGTATGAAATAATTCGCTTTAATTAAAAATTAATCGAATTACAGCATATATGTAATACCAATATTATCATGTGCTTCTTTTTCTGATCGATATTTCAACATCAGCTTGATGAACGATATTCGCATAGACAGCAGCATTAATTACGCGGGAATCAATACTCATTTTAAAGAATGTCATTAGAAAAGCAATCTCTGCATCAAAAGAAGAACGAATTTGTTCAGGAGTAGCCTTACTTCCTTTATGTTCCTCACTGCGTCTCTCCTCATTCCGTTTTTGCTCAAAAATTGCAGAATGAAGTAAATAATCAAGCTTCGATATAACTTGCTCATCACTCATATCCCGGATATCTACATTTAGTTGGCCCAACACCTGACGAACATCATCATAAAAGCCAAGAGAAACAAGAGTCTGACATATACGAAGGCTCAATAGTTTGGCACGTTCCTTCACCATATCCTCTTTGTCCATAATCATAGCCTGCATACCTGAAGGATTAACAATGCTTCTGTATTCGATAATTAATTTAGATGCCATCTCTTTAAGCATGCTTTCAGACACAGATCCGCGACCCGAAAGCAAACAAGCATAGTTTCCACATGAAAGCTCAATGAAATCATTCAATGTTATCTGATTTAATCTTTCAATCATAGCTATTTCAGTTTAGACAACTTATACAGTTCAAAATCACGGTTAGACGCATCCTGACGCTGCATTTTAAGACTCTTCATCAAAAGGAGATTTGTTCTATCAACTCTTTTTTCTAATCGGGAATAATCATTGAAAACAATGGTGTCACCGGAAGAAGATGCAAAATATGTCGGTGAAAATGTAGGAAAGTCCCAATCCGGCATATCAAAATTAGAGATATCTACCTTATCAACATCAGGAAAGACTTGTGCACCTTTAGGAATATCAACTAAAGTTGGAGCATCAGGAGTAATCCATGCTTTTCCAGAATACATGATAACCTCATGTTTACCAGCATCACCAACTAAAGCGGTACCGCCAGGATGCCTATCATTACCTTTAGTACCGTCTGCATAGGAAGGAATAGGAGTTGCAAGAATAGTTGCAACCTGAATTGCTCCCATGGCACCAATAACAATAGATAAAGGAATATTCGGTAAAGCTTCAGTTATTGCCAGTGCAGTGGCTATTCCAGCTTGAGCGACACTAGTCGCCTTTTCCCAAATGGCTTGTTTACGTGCCATTTCTTGTTTTTGTTTTTCTAGTTCAGCATTTTTTGCTTCTGTCAAAGATTTTGCAGCACGTTTACGCGCTTCTGCTTCTTCTTCGGAAATAGCACCTGACTCTGCCAGTTTATCAACCCGTTCAACATCTTTATCATATTTTTCATCATTAGCATCCTGCTCTTCCTCTATCTTATCAATTTGAGCATCATAAAGTGTAGAAACAAGATTTCCAATAGTCCCTACAGCTTGTGATGCAGTTTGCAACCATTTTTTGAGATTCTTTTGGCGTTCTTTTAACGCTTTATCTTCAGCTTTAGTAATATTTTGAATAGCACTTATCTGTAATTCTGCCTCCTTTTTAGCGAGAGCAGCCTTCAAAACATACAACTGAGTAACAATCTTAGTACGTTCTTCAGCAGTAATATTCTCAACGGTTAATTCCAGTTCCAAAGCTTCAATCGCTGCTTCAGTAGTCTTATGTGCATATTCAAGTTGTAAATTGTATTCCTCTATCGCATATTGCTCTTCTGTTATTAGCTTGGATGCTAACTTCTTTTTAAGAGCAAGCATATCCATTACATACGCAGCGTCACGTATCTCTTGCTCATGGGCTGCATTTTCCGCAATCAATGCTACCTGATCAGAAGCATACTTTCCGTAAATCTCTTGTTTTTTCCTAGCATATTTTTCATCTATCAATATTACATCTTCACCTGTTTTCTCTGCTGCATCAATTTCTGCTTCACGTTGCAATTCTAACTGGTGCAATTTCAAATCAAGTTCTTCCTGGGACCCCTTTTTTACAACAGCAAGAGCGTTCTCAACATCCTTCTTCTCACGATCAGAATTATACTTAATAGTAAACTCATCTAGCCTTTCCTGCATTTCCTTAGCTAAATTCTGACGTGTAGCAATTTCCTCTTTGCTATTACCCTTGACGGCAGCAATCTTCTTTGAGTAAGCAACACCAATTTTAGCAAGTTCTTTCTCCAGTCCCTCATCCATAAGAGCTAGTTCTGATTCCTGATAAGTTTCATGAATTTTCAGCTTCTCTTTGAGAGCTTTTTCCTGTTCACGTTTTTCTTTATCAGTAAGGACTGTTATACCTGAACCATTTTCGTCGTTACCCTTTGGACGGAACTTTTCTGCAATCACATCAAGTCCACGATTAAACTCATCGCTAGATGCTATTTTGAATAAGTTTTTAGAAAATTCCAACTGAGCCTTATCCGCTTTTTCTGCTTCCGATGTGTAATAGCCAAACATTTTAGCAGCACCATTCTTTATCCAAGACATATCTTCAAACTCTGATGTTGCATATTGAGCACGAGTTTTCATCCGTTTTAAAGCTTCTCTCTCTTGGGCCGTTACTTCAATACGTTTATTTTTCATTTGAATAACAGCTTTTGTGTATGCTTGTTCCTCTGTATCACCAGCATCAATAAGCCTCTTATATTCTGCCTGAAAATCTTTTTCTACTTCCAATAACTTTTTGTTCGCATCTTTTTTTGCAAGTGTTCTAAAATTATAATCTATCTTTTCTATTTTTTCTTCAGGAGATTTCAAATCATTGGCGATACCTCTTATTTTATCAGCCATCCAATTAAGAAACTCCTTAGCAGGTCCCGTTGACTCGGAGAAAGAAAGCATAAACGCTTCCCATGCTGAAGATAAGTTAGCAAGAGCTCCATGAACATTATCTCCCATCGTGTGAGCCATATCGCCCAATTCACGTTCTACACCAGTAATCTGTTCTCTAAGTGGTAATATTTTATCAACAGCGGTGAGAAAGGCATTAAAAGCGGCAACACTACGCTTATCAGTTAATTCAAGAGTAGTATTCAAGTCTACCCCTTTTTCTTTTAGCGATTTCAATCCTTCAACTAACTCAGGCAATGTTTTAACGGGCTTACCTAACGCCTTTGCCAGCTTTCCATTACTATCAGCTAAATTTAGAAAAACATTACGAGTAGCAGTAGCAGCCATTGAAGCATCAAAGCCGGCATCCGATAATTTACCCAACAAAGCCAAAGTATCTTCAATACTGAAATTAAAGGCTTTTGCAACCGGTCCAACAATTGGTAATGCAGTAGCGAGATATGAAAACGACAATGCGCTTTTGGTTGTTGCGACAGCCATCGCAGACACATATCTTTCAGTTTCTCTTGTATCAGCATTAAACATACGAAGAGAAGCACCTGCCAATGAAGCCGCATCTGCTAATTCTGCCCCGGTAGCTTGTGCAAATTTTAGAACGTGCTCTGTTGCATCTAATATTTCTTTTCGAGTAAAACCTAGTTTAGCAAGTTCTATTTGCAAATCCGTAGCTTCGGATGCAGTGTATTTCGTTGTAGCACCCAAACGTTGAGCATCCGCAGTTAACTCCTTCACTTTATCAGAAGTGGTTCCTAATATTGCAGCAAGCCTACTATTAGCTAATTCAAATTTAACAATATCACCTACTCCTTCACGCAGTTTTGTAAATAAAGCAACAACTCCACTAACAACAGCTTGTGCACCAATATATCCAGCTACCCACCCTTTTAAACCAGCACCAACTTTACTTAACCCAGGAGCAAGCTCTGTATTAAGCATCCTACCGGCATTCCGGGCAATAACACCCATATTCTGCATGGATTTATTACCGTTCTGTATCTCAACCCATGCAGCCTTTACTTCTTCCCGGTATGCACCGATAGTCATTTTCTGTTGACTATATCGATCGGAATTTCGCTTTATGTAATCGGTATTGATTCCGATTGTAGAATTAAGACGGGCAAGTGTACGAATATAGTTTTCATCCGTATCTTTCAAAACATCAACAGCCTTTTGCAGCTGCTTATTCATTTCCTTTGCTTGTGAACGGCTATGTACTTCCTGATTAGTCAAGATAATAGCAGTTCTGATAAGTTTTAAACGTTCTTCTTCAGATAGAACAGCTTTCTTACGAGTAGTATTACCGGCATTCTGCGCTTTTGTCAAGTTAGCTTCTGCTTTAGCAGCCTTTTCCAAGGACACAGCATTATCCGAGTTTGCTTTGGTTAGTTTCTTCAGTTCAGCAGCAGATAATTTCTCTACATTTAGCTTTTCCTCTATCTTCTTACTGACAGTTTGAGTTATTTCAGACTGTTTTCTAAGAGCTTCGGTTAATTCAGCAGATGCAGAACCAGCCGTTTTTGCTTGAGTATTATAAAGGTTACTCAACTTTTCAAGATCAGCAACACCTTCTACATTTAGTTTCAAACCTTTTGCTAATTCTTTGGCCGCATTAACATAATCAGCCCTCACACGCTCAATAGTATTATCAAGCTCCACCAATTTCTGCAAATCGCTCTCATCAACGAAATCTTTCAATTTTAAATCCATAATTACAGATAATGTCTATATTCAATAATCTTTCCTTTTATCTCAACTCCAAGTTTATCAAAAGCATAGGTACCATCTTCTTTCTGATAAACAACATACATGCAACCATCCAAGACAGCTGCTTTCTTTGCAAGATCACTGATACGTTCCAGTTCACTCTGCATCTTTTTTATTTCGCAACTACAAGCCATTTTCTACCGATATCCACATTCTGAAAAGAAACGTTCCATCCAGGGACGGAGATACATAATATTAAAGTACTCTTTAGCTGTATCACCAATGCCTAAAATCTGCTCACCGTATTTCTTCTCAATAGAACTACCGTCCGTAAATCCTTTCGTTGAGAATCGAAGCCCGGAATCAATTCTATCGGCAGTTATGCTATCATAGAAAGTACCAGTAATAAAGAGGTTAGGTACCTCAACCGGACGCGGTGGCAAATAAAGTATCTCACTTCTAAGAGGTGGAGTTATCCTCTCCTTCCATCGTTTATATTGTTCCGCACGGTTCTGCCAGGGACCGGGCTCGTTAAAATAGGTGTCAGTATCATAATCAGGATTCAATAGATGTTCGGTACCGTCCAAGCCGGAATATAATTGTTCCTGAATACAATCAACGAGCACATTCTTATGTTCTTCCATACACCTAATACATTCCTCTTCAAACCCGGATGCAATGGAATGAATAACTCTATGTAATTCATCAAAATCTGCCATACAGTAAAAATATAACGGGCTGGGCTGTAATCACACCCCAGCCCGTCGGTTACTTAGTTATCGCATCGTACACTTCCGAGAGCTTCTTCTTACGGTCAGCTTCCTTCAGTTCCTGCCACACGACTTTAATGTGCGCATTAATAAACTCTTCCTTCGTCATGCCCTTCACAGCAACCTCGACGAACGTAACATTATCTACCTTCATGACACCTGCTCGATACCTCTGATTCCTTTTTCATACAATACAGAAGGAGCTTTCAACGAAGGAACCGCCCCGGCTTTAGGAACAATGGTAATGATACCATCCGAATATGTAGCAGAAGTTACGTTATTCATAACTTCAGCAGCACCATCAGCAATAAGACTGCCAAATTCTTCTGTACGGTCATAACCACCAACAACTTCAACTATTTTGTAAGTATTTTCGGCCTCCAACTTTTGAAACACAACATCAACCAAGCCTTTAACGAAATTCTTGGGATTGAAGTCTAACTGCACGTAGTCAAAGTGCAATTGGCTGTCTTCCACATCTTCATGTGAAAAACTAACAGTCATCGCAGACTTAGCACTACTGGTCGGGTACTGTGTCACGGTCGGGTAAACAGTAGACATCGGAATACCGGCAAGGATATCAGTGTCATCATTATAACCGATCAACATATTATCCTGATTCCAAAAGTAAACGTCCCATCCTTTATTGGCACATTTCAGAAGCTGGGCATTCAAAACCTCATCAAATTTCTTCAAAGTGAAGGTGTCTGTTTGAGCGCTAAGCCCGTTGTATTCACTTGCACCGTACCCTACAGGATTAACTTGAGGCTCTCCACCATTCTTGGCATACTCCAGGAATGGCAAAATAGGGTAAATACGCCCGGGACGGTCTGCATGGCACAATTCGAGCAACTTCTCACCTGTTATATCAGCAGGGAGTTTGACACCATGTTCTGTCAAGATAGCACCTTTGACTTTTTTCCAGTCAATGCTACAAGCAGAACTACCAGTGTTCATCCGGGAACCCTTACACGTTCTAATCTTTCTCATTTTCTTCTACAATTAAGATTATTAATTTTTATTTCCATCGAGCGTATATTTATGGCATCAATCGGCTCGCTCACAGCCTCACCGGAATCTGTATAGGCTCCGTATCTGCCATATGAATAGTTTTCTGAATAACTATGTTTCACTTTTTCGTCATAGTCGCAGTCGAACCGAGAATCTTCATATAATACTTCCAATAAACGTTTATAGATTGGCCGAAGGATATTTTTAAAAGATGTGGTTCTGCGCATCTCATTGCTCCACTCTTTACAAGAAGAACATGCTATAATTAACGAAACCTTTGCTTTTGAAAAATAATCCGCGTCACCTCTATCCTCACTAATTGGAGTGAATAGTGCAACCAATGGAAACTTCCTTTCAGACTGGGCAGAAGACTTACTGTATTCATCTAAAATATCTTTGATATATTGACTGCTACCGAAGATGTAATTCAACCTTGGGGATTTCACAACTTTAGTTCCCCCTTTCCCATTTGGATAGAGGATTTCAAGCCCTTCTGGAAGTTCCTTTACAATCTCCTCAAACAGTTCTGTTATATCTAAATCTATCATAAATTGAAAGCATTAATTGGGGTCAAAAGATTCTTGGTTATTTTCACATCGAAAGGACAATCATTCGACATAGCCCATTCAACAAACTGTTTATTCTTCTCTACCATGCTATTCCATGTGCTTACTTGTCTCTTCAAAGGAGCTACATATTCATTAGCACATTTCAAACGAACAAGCCCGGTTATTGTAGCCTGGGTGTTTGCGTCACGAAGAATATGATAAAAGACATAGTCAGCGAACGGTTCACACAGCTTCTCGCATAATACTGCATATCCGGACTGGGGGGCTTCCTTCTCTTCTGAAATATCAACTTCATCTGAAGAATCTTCCTTTTCTCGTTCAATAAGCTCCAAATAATCTGTGATAGCTTGGGAAAGAGTCACACCAACAACATTCCGGAGAAATTCGGGCTGAAATGCCTTAATATACCCATTTATCACCTCATTCACAGCAAGAGATTGGGGCGAAGGCATTTCAGCGACCGAAACATTCTCAATATGCCTGGGACCTGACATAAAATATGAAACATCAATCAACATAGCGATAGTTATTTAGAAGTCTTGCCTTTCCCGGTTTTCTTTTCATCTTCCACGGAAACGGCTTTATCATCTGTAACAATTACCTCCTTGGCATCTTCCTCTTGCAAATCTTTTGAATCGGCAACCGGAAGATTCTTTTCATCAGAAGGCACCTGTACTTCAAGTTCTGCAATGCGAGCTTTCATTGTTTCACGCTCTTCTGTCAGTTCAACAATTGTCTTATCTTTCTCTGCAATGGATGCAGTAAGCCTGCCAATCTCTTCATTTTTCTCTGCAAGCATACATTCCAATGTCTTTCGGGCATCTTCTTCTGTAACAAGACCACATTCGGAAATAGGGATGAGTTGAATCATCCCTCTATTAATCCGAATGCGTTGCTCTTTAAGCACATTGGTTACATCCTTATCGTTACCTCTAAGTATGTAATCCATAATCCTACGCTTTAGTTATTGCAGTCTTCAATGCGGCCAAATCCCCATAAGCGAAAGCCCACGGCATATAAATCGGGAAGATAACTTCTTCTTGTGCCATCAGCACAACCTCATTGCAAAGCTTGGTCTCCACATCTTCAGCCCATTCAAGTGCCAAAGTGGTATAATCAACCAAATTTGCGGCTTGGTTAAAGTCACCCAAAAGATACTTACCTGGAAGAATACCACCATACTCGATAATCGGACGACCGGCAATATATTTCACCCCATCAACCATTTTAACGATACCAAGATTACGTCCTGTCGTATCTTTCTCTGATTCCATACCGTTAACAGTCATTGGATTAAGAATAATAGCATTCGGAAAATACTGGGCATATGTCATTGCGGCGAAAGCTGTTTTCACTACATCTTCAGAGTTGGGTTCCTCAATGTTCTTAAAGCCGGCTTCATGAACACTGAATGTCATTTTATCCGTAGCCGTTTCAGCACCGGAGAACGCGACACCAGGAATAAGGATACGACCATCTTCCATTTTCACAAGAGCGTGTGTTTTGTTCAGTTCTGTAAGAACAGCGGCGCCAGCGAACGTGATACTCATTCCATCAAGAATCAAATCCTGTGGTTCTGCAAACTCTACAATCACATCCTTATCACCGTTATATCCGGTAATAGCTTTTACAGCACCGGCGGCACCTGTAACAATGGCTGTACTAATAATCTTCTCTACAGAAGTCACCCCAGTATTATTAATAATACCAAGCAAATTCTCACCATTACCGTCACCAAACAAAATGTTCCAGTCTTCTGCCATCCAAACAGCTTCAGGAAGCATGTTCAAGATGTAGGAACGAATGTACACTCTTGATTTCAACATACGTTTTGAGATACGGATATGAGTACCAAGGCGCTTAGTTCCTGTCTGTATCTCTTTTACCTTGATACTTGATTCCGGTAAACGACCGTTCTCTGTTACAAAACGGGCATTGCGGTTGAAAGCATATACTTGCGCATAGGCGAGTTGAGGATATGCAGGATCAGCTGTCAGCGTCGTTAATACATCACGCATATGCAACTTTTTGTTGGCAACCTGAGTCACAACACGTTTCTGTTGTTGAGTAATCAACAAATCACCGGTGTAATTGTCAGTCATGGAAACGACATCTTTCAAGGAGAAGCCGTCAAATTCTCCTGATTTGCGTGTTTTTCCTTCTGCGAAATCTCTGAATTTTTCAGAATCAAGCATCTCGTTCAATTTCTCGTCGAACTTGTTGATAGTATCCATAGAAAGACCTTTCTGC
>DXOJ01000624.1:10311-10564 GCA_019412865.1 Bacteroides sp.
TCATTTTCTCGATACTTTCACCAAGAGTTTTAACTTGTTCTACAAGTTGCTCGTTGTCCTTTACCAATTGCTGGAACTTTTCTCCATCATAGGCTTTCAATAGATTATTGATGTCACCAAACTGTTTCGTTACCTCCTCCGGTGATGCAAATCCTTCAAGTGACTTGTTAACTACTTCACACATCATGCCGACGATGTTTTCCATGAAAGTTTTCTGTTCTGCCGGCAGACCGTCTGTTTTCAGATTAAAATC
>DXOJ01000625.1 GCA_019412865.1 Bacteroides sp.
AGATTTTTCTCTATCTGGAATACGGAGATGGCGGAACTACCCGTCAAGTGTATGCTAACCGGATGGAATTTAATGATGATGGAACGATAAAGACCTTAATTCCCGATATACGTGGTGTAGGCTACTTGGCAGCTTCCCAAGAGACCCGGCCGAATCTGGCATTACACTCGCATTTTTATGCTTCCAGTGAGAAATCTCCCCGTACTTCCGTAGTCAATATCGAAACGCAACCCAATCAACCGTTGCCGGAAAAAGGTTCGGTGAAGAGCTATACCCGCACGCATACTTATCAGGCTACCCATGTAGCTGACGAATCGAATGGAACCCGTTGGATGGCGGCTGATACGGATAGCAGTCCGTTTATTACAGTCGATTTAAAGGAAATCCGTAAGGTCGGGGAGTGCCAGTTCTATTTTACCCGTCCCACTGAAGGACATACCTGGCGACTGGAGAAGTCTATCGACGGAAAACATTGGCAGATGTGTGCTGAACAAGGGAAAGTACAAGCATGCTCTCCACATATTGCTAAGGAGATAGGAGAGACACGTTATCTCCGTCTTCATATTCGTAGGGGAGATGCCGGTTTGTGGGAATGGAAAATATATGAATAACGTTTTATAACGCTAATAATCAATCGAATTTATGAAGTATATGGTAAAAAGTAAAATTCTGGCTACTTTCTGTGCCGGTCTATTAACCGTTTCTACCGGAATACAGGCAGCAGAGAGACTGGCAACCGGAACTCAACAGAAGCAAGCTCAAAAGACTGTAATTGAAACTTCTCCCTGGTTTGATGATAAAGACCTGACTTTGACGGGTGTCTATTATTATCCCGAACACTGGGATGAGAGCCAGTGGGAACGTGACTTCAAGAAAATGCATGAATTGGGATTTGAATTTACCCATTTTGCCGAGTTTGCCTGGGCGCAACTGGAACCGGAAGAGGGGCGCTATGATTTTGCATGGCTGGACAGGGCTGTAGCTTTGGCAGCCAAGTATGATTTGAAAGTTATCATGTGTACTTCTACTGCCACTCCTCCTGTATGGATGAGCCGGAAATACCCCGAAATTCTATTGAAGAATGAGGATGGAACGATACTTGACCACGGTGCTCGCCAGCATGCTTCATTTGCTTCGCCTCTTTACAGGGAATTATCATACAAGATGATTGAAAAACTGGCGCAACATTATGGCAATGACTCCCGTATTATCGGATGGCAACTCGACAACGAACCTGCTGTACAGTTTGATTATAATCTGAAAGCGGAGCTTGCTTTCCGTGATTTTCTCCGTGCCAAATACAATAATGACATTCAACTTTTAAATAATGCATGGGGCACTGCTTTCTGGAGTGAGGTTTATTCGTCTTTTGATGAAATAACGCTTCCCAAGCGCGTACAGATGTTTATGAATCATCATCAAATTTTGGATTACCGCCGTTTTGCTGCATCACAAACCAATGATTTCCTGAACGAACAATGTCTGTTGATAAAGAAATATGCAAAGAACCAATGGGTGACTACGAATTATATACCGAATTATGATGAAGGTCACATCGGTGGTAGCCCCTCGCTTGATTTTCAAAGTTATACCCGTTATATGGTATATGGTGATAATGAGGGGATTGGTCGTCGAGGCTACCGGGTAGGTAATCCGTTGCGGATAGCCTGGGCAAATGACTTTTTCCGTCCGATACAGGGAACTTATGGTGTGATGGAATTACAGCCGGGACAGGTGAACTGGGGCAGTATCAATCCCCAACCTCTTCCGGGCGCAGTTCGTCTGTGGATGTGGAGTGTGTTTGCCGGTGGAAGTGATTTTATCTGCACCTATCGTTATCGCCAACCTCTTTACGGCACGGAACAATATCATTACGGAATTGTCGGCACGGACGGAGTGACTATAACTCCCGGCGGAAGAGAATATGAGACATTTATAAAGGAGATTCGTGAACTTCGTAAACATAGCTCTTCCCGTGAAACCAAACCTGCCGATTACCTTGCCCGTCGTACTGCAATTCTTTTCAATCATGAAAATTCCTGGAGTATCGAGCGGCAGAAGCAGAATCGTACATGGGACACTTTTGCACACATCGAAAAGTACTATCGTACCCTAAAATCATTCGGAGCTCCTGTCGATTTTATATCAGAGACAAAGAATTTATCCGATTATCCGGTGGTTGTAATACCGGCTTATCAATTGGCTGATAAAGAACTGGTGGATAAATGGATTGCATACGTGAAGAATGGCGGAAATCTAATCTTAACCTGCCGTACGGCACAGAAGGACCGTTATGGCCGTCTTCCTGAAGCTCCTTTCGGTTCCATGATCGCTCCTTTGACAGGAAACGAAATGAACTTTTACGATTTACTTCTTCCTGAAGATCCCGGTACTGTAGTGATGAATGGAAAGGAGTATGCGTGGAATACATGGGGAGAAATACTGAATCCTCCCACTGATGCACAGGTCTGGGCTACTTATAAAAACGAATTCTATGAAGGAAGTCCGGCTGTCACTTTCCGTAAATTAGGAAAGGGAACAATCACTTATGTTGGAGTGGACAGTCATGATGGAGCATTGGAAAAAGATATATTGAAGAAACTATATGCACAACTGAATATCCCGGTGATGGATCTGCCTTATGGTGTGACAATGGAATACCGTAATGGATTGGGAATTGTTTTGAATTATTCGGATTGTCCTTATACATTCAACTTGCCGAAAGGGGGCAAGGTACTGATAGGAACTGCGGAAATTCCTACGGCAGGGGTATTGGTCTTTTCAATGTAACAATAAAAGGATATTTTTATCTTTGCAGGACTTGAATGAATTAAAAATAGAATCATACGATGAAGATGAACTTATTGAAATATATGGCAGGTATCTGCTTTGGTCTGTTGACAGTTTCTTTGGCTTTTGCCGGTGATAATTATAAGACGGTAAAGGTGAAAGCGCCTTTTCCCATGCAGCCTATTAAAATCTTTATTTATCCCGATAAAGACTTTCCGATAACGGATTACGGTGCACAACCGGGAGGTGAGGCGGATAATACAAAAGCTATTGCTGCTGCTATTGAGGCATGTAATCAAGCGGGAGGTGGACGTGTGGTTGTTCCGGCTGGTACATGGCTGACCGGGCCTATTCATTTCAAGAGTAATGTAAACCTCTGTTTGGAAGAGAATGCGGTTTTGAATTTCACGGATAATCCTTCTGATTATCTTCCGGCAGTGATGACTTCCTGGGAAGGCTTGGAATGTTACAACTATTCTCCTTTACTTTATGCTTTTGAATGTGAGAATGTAGCGATTACGGGTAAAGGAACTCTCCAGCCGAAAATGGATGCCTGGAGAGTTTGGTTCAAACGTCCCCAGCCTCATTTGGAAGCGTTGAAGGAGTTGTATACAAAAGCTTCGACTAATGTCCCTGTAATCGAACGTCAGATGGCAATAGGGGAGAATCATCTTCGTCCGCATCTGATTCATTTCAATCGTTGCAAGAATGTGCTGTTGGATGGATTTAAGATACGTGAAAGTCCGTTTTGGACCATTCACCTTTATATGTGTGATGGGGGAGTGGTACGTAATCTGGATGTGAAAGCTCATGGACATAATAACGATGGTATCGACTTTGAAATGAGTCGTAACTTTCTGGTGGAGGATTGTTCTTTCGATCAGGGGGATGATGCGGTAGTTATCAAGGCCGGACGCAATCAGGATGCCTGGAGATTGAATACTCCTTGTGAAAATATTGTTATCCGTCGTTGTCAAATTCTTAAAGGGCATACTTTGCTTGGCATCGGAAGTGAAATATCCGGAGGCATACGGAATATCTATATGCATGATTGCACGGCTCCTAATTCGGTAATGCGTCTTTTCTTCGTGAAGACCAATCATCGCCGGGGTGGATTTATAGAAAACGTTTACATGAAAAATGTACAGGCAGGCACGGCTCAACGGGTGCTTGAAATAGATACGGAAGTATTGTATCAATGGAAGAACCTGGTACCTACTTATGAGGAACGGATTACCCGTATTGATGGCATTTATATGGATAAGGTGACTTGTGAGTCGGCAGATGCCATCTATGAATTGAAGGGGAATGCCAAATTACCGGTTAAGAATGTAACGATTGAGAATGTGAAAGTGGGTGAGGTGAAAGAGTTCGTGAAGAAAGTGAATAATGTAGAGAATGTGGTGGAAAAGAATGTGACTTATGATAGGAAAGGGAAATGACCCTTTCCTGAAAGTAGTAGAAAATTTCATGCTATAATTTTAGTATAATGTAGTATCTTAGCAGTAAGCACTCAAAAAAAGGCTCAATAATAAAATCTCTACCTTCGCTGCAAATC
>DXOJ01000626.1 GCA_019412865.1 Bacteroides sp.
CACAACTGAATATTAACTTTAGTCATTATGCTGCTTAATTTTGATTAGTTACTTACAAGAAATTATTTTTATGATTATCTGGTCATCAACCGTGAAAGTAATTTGGATAAGCTTCACTCTGCCGGCGAATCGATTCTGATGTATATGGCTCCCTATGCTGATCCGCGGTTGGAGAAATTTTTCACTCCTGCCAATGCTGCTTCTATGCCTGATAACTTCCATTGGGCACCTTATTGGGGACAACCGAAAGTTTCTAATTTGCCGTCGGGAGTCAGCTTGTCTCCCAATCCGCATAGTGGAAAGACGGCTGATGATTACTCTCAATTACAGGATAAATTCACGGAGCAAAGTTATGCAGAAGTAATTATGAATTATGCAGAAGTGTGCCTGTTGAAAAGTGAATTGGTTCATAAAGGTTTGGGAAGTGGTTCGCAAACAGCCGAGGCTTATTACAATGCTGGTGTGAACGCTTCAATGGCTCAATATGGCGTAGACGGTGGAAAAGTAAATAATTATCTTCAGACTCCAGGAATTAAATGGAATACATTGACAGATCTCACAGTCACAGAAGAAGGTGAAGATTATTATAAAGATTTTATCGGCATTGTATCTTCTGCTATTACCTCTGATGAACCTGATCCGATTTATCGTCAGATTATCATGCAGCAATATATAGCTATGTTTTATCAATCGTTGGATGCGTGGACACTGATTCGCCGTAGCCAAGTATTGGAATTCCCGCCGCATTTCTCGCCGGAAACCGGATATGGTGCTGTAAATGCGGGCACCAAGGATAATCCTTATGCTTATATTCCACAGCGATTGGTATATCCCGATAGCGAGAAAACAAACAATGAATATGAATTGACGAAAGGTATTGCCAATCTCGATGGTGGACAGGATGCAATGTCGACTAAGTTATGGTTTGCATTGCCGACTAAGACTAACCCTTATTTGACGAATAATTAAAAAATGAAGGATATGAAAAAGATAACTATTATATTGCTCGGATTCATCGCTTTGTTAGCTGTATCTTGTGATAAAGACGATCATTTGGCTCCTGATAAGAGCAAATATGTGTATGATATACCACAGACGGATTTACCTGTGGATGCGATAGTCGGTGCTTATTATACCAATATAACTTCCTCTTCCAATTGGTTAAAATCCGGTAAGAAAATATATGCCGGTACTCCTTTGTTGGGTGAATATTTGTCTACAACCAGTGGCGTGTTACAGCAACAGCTTGCTTGGGCGGATGAGGCTGCCTTGGACTTTCTGATAGTTACTTGGGATGCTGCTTCAGCAGATAATACATTGATTACAAACTTTAAGTCTGTACGTACGGCAGCCAATGCAAAAGTCCGCTTAGTGATCAATTATAACACCAAACATCTGAAAGTATCTAATGACAAACCGCTTCAAGAGGAAGAGAATTTGAATAAGATGATCAATGACTTTACGAATACTTTAGTGCCTTTATTTAATGATGAGGCCTATTATAAAATGAACGGAAGACCGGTTATTCTAATAACTCCGTCTAACCTTTCTTCTTCTGCATTGAAGAGTATTGATTATTCTTTGGTCATCCCGGCATTAAAGAAGGCTGTATCAGAATTGGGGTATGATCTTTATACGATTGGAGAATTTACTACCGGTTGGGTAGCTCCGGTGAATTATGAGGAACATCAGATTGCTTCTTTTGATGGAGTGACAGTGAACGATTGGTCAACGAATATGTACGACCGTTATTATGCCTTTTTCAGTTTTGTTGATTTGAATTGGGCCAATTGGAAGACTACAATAGCCAAATGGAATACAGACTTTGTTCCTTGTATCTTTCCTTCTTATAATGACCGTATCAATTCAACTTCAAGTTATAAATATACTTTCGGGCAAGATGGAGAGACTGCTGATTATATTAATTTCTGTAATGTAGCTAAACGGAATATCGGAAGTAAAAACATTGTGTTAGTCAATTCATGGAATAATTACCAGAAAGGAACGAATTTGGAACCGACGGAGGAAAACAAATCTGAATTTCTGAAGATAACCAGAAATCAATTTAAGAAGTAATAGTTATTAATAACGGGATACGATGTATCAGGCAGATCGTCGTATCTCGTGATAACAATAAATAATTTATGAGAAAGAAAATAATATCGGTCGTTTGTTTTCTCTTGGCTGTTTTTGTATCTCATGGGATAGCTGCGGATTCTGCTCCCTTTTTCTTTTTGCAATTAAGTGATCCCCAATTTGGCTTCATGGATAATAATAAGAGTATTTCGGCAGAAACAGAGGCTATGAATAAGGCTGTGACAGCTATAAATCAGTTAAAACCTCCGTTTGTGGTGATAACCGGTGATTTTGTAAATAATTCGAAGAGTAAGGAACAGATTGCTGCTTATAAGTCGATGATTGCTCAAATAGACTCTTCAGTAAAGGTTTATATGATTCCGGGAAATCACGATATAGGTAAGGTCAGCCGAGCTTCTATAGATAATTATAAAAAGAACTACGGAGAAACCCATTTTTCATTCAGGTATGGTGATTGTGCATTTATAGGTATTGATTCAAATATAATAAAAGAAGAGGACAAGGAGAGGGAAGAAGTTCAATTTAAGTGGCTGGAACAGGAATTACAGAAAACGAAGGATGCCAGATTCAAGTTTGTTTTTACTCATTGCTCTGTTTTTCTGAAACGGATGGATGAACCTGTGAATTATTCGAATTTCTCTTTGCCTATGCGAGAGAAATATGTGCGTTTGTTTCAGAAATATGGAGTAAACGCAATATTTGCGGGGCATTTACATAACAATGCTTATGGAAAGGTTGGCAATATGGAAATGATAACGATAGGTCCGGTAGGAAAGGTGCTGGGGACAGGGTATCAAGGGATGAATCTTGTGAAAGTATATCCGGATCGGTTTATCAGTGAATTTATTGCCTTAAATCAACTTCCTAAAGAGGTGGTGATGTCTGATCCGGCGACAAAAACGACGGAGTCGATGAGTCGTGTCCGTTTCAAATCAATAAGGAATTTAGTGATGGCAGGGTATCAGGGTTGGTTTAATACTCCTGAAGACGGTGCTGGTTTGGGTTGGAAACATTTTGAAAAAGAAAAAGAGTTCAAACCGGGCAAGTGTACCATTGATCTTTGGCCGGATGTTTCTGAATATGAGAAAACCTATGAAACGGCTTTTAAGTTACCTGATGAGACACCAGCAAAGGTTTTTAGTTCGTATGATGCTTCTACTACAGATCTGCATTTTAAATGGATGAAGCAATATGGAATTGATGGGGTATTTATGCAACGTTTTGTTGTTTCTATACGAAATCAGAAAGGGAAGGATAATTATAATAAGATACTGAATAATGCTGTTCTTTCGGCAGAAAAGTATGACCGGGCAATTTGCCTGATGTATGACCTTTCCGGTATGGAAGCCGGTGAAGAAGATATATTGATACGTGACTGGAAAGAGCTGTGTGAGAAGTATAAACTAGTTTCCCGGAACAACAATCATTATGTTTATCATCATGGTAAACCGTTAGTTGCTGTTTGGGGAATAGGGTTTAATGATCGCCGTAAATATGGATATGAGCAGGTAAAGAAAATCATTGATTTCTTGAAGAGTGAAGGTTGTTCCATATTGGTAGGTGTACCTACTCATTGGCGGACATTAACGATAGATGCTGTCTCTGATACGCGATTGCTCGAACTGGTAAAACAGGCGGATATTGTCCATCCATGGTTGGTGGGACGTTTTGATAATCATACGTATGAGCCATATCGTAAATCGATAGAGGAAGATATAAAGTGGTGCAAAGCGAATGGTAAAGATTATATGCCGGTGTTGTTTCCGGGCTTTAGTTGGCATAACATGAAAAAGGATGCTCCGCAAAACATGATTCCGAGATTAGGGGGACGTTTCTTCTGGCAACAGGTGAAAGGTGCTGTAGATGCAGGAGCAGAGAGCCTTTATTTGGCAATGTTTGATGAGATAGATGAGGGGACGGCTTTCTTTAAATGTACAAATACACCTCCGGTGGGTGAAAGTTCTTTTATAACTTATGAAGGAGAAGCACCCGATCATTATCTTTGGCTGGCAGGTGAAGCTGCTAAATATTTGAGAGGAGAACTGCGTTCGTCCCGGATGCCGGTTCGATAAGGATGTGGAGTATAATAGCCGGATATATTTCGTTATTGGTGCAGAGTAACTATATTATTTTAATATCCTAAGATTGAAAAAACATATTTTTTATATCTTTGCTTCAAATAAGCTTTTACTATGAAATATATCCGACTGCTATTTTATATTTTATTTATCTCGAAGACTATAGTCACTTGGGGTGGTGAAAATATCGGAGGCCTTTCTTTTCGTGCTTATGAATATTCAAAAGATGAACGTACTTCATTCATCATACCGTCCGGCAATCAGGGAGTGAGATTCAAAGATTATTTATCTGTTTCTTTTGATTTGAAGATTAGGGAAAAAGGCGAGCATTTTGGTTATGTATGCCGTATGATTGTTGACAATAGAAATAGCCTCAATCTGATATTGGTTAATCCTGTAAACGAAAAGCCTTATTTGTGTTTGATTAAAGACCAGCAATATTTAGGAAAGATACACTCTTCTGCGCCTATCGATATTCATGAATGGAATAGGATAAAGATAGAATTGGAGTATAAAAATGATACGTTATATGTTCGAAATAATGGTTCTCTTATTTTTAAAGAGAAAGTTACCGCCCCGGATAATCATTCTGTTAAAGTCTGCTTTGGTGCTAATAAATTAGCTTCTTATACCACTTCGGACATGGCACCTATTATTTTGAAGGATGTACAGATCGGTCTGGAACCTGGGAGCATAAAATATGAATGGTCGTTGGAGCAAGCCGTATCTGACACTTTGCTTCAGGACAAGTTTCGGCAGATGACAGCTTTTATATCAAATCCGGAATGGATTATTAATAGTCATATATATTGGAAACATAGGAAAACGTTATCTTTTTCATCCAAGACTTTTCCTGTCCCGTGTGAAGATCAGTCGGCATGTTATTTTATTGCAAAAGATCGTATTGTCAAATATGATTTAATACGGAGTACAACTAAAGAATATGTTTTCTCGCCGCTGATTGATGTAAATCGGATCACTAACCAGTTTCTTTTTGTTCCTTTGAAAGATAAAGGTAGCCAGTTGGTTTATTATGACTTTGAGAAGCCTGATGGGGAGAATTTGTCTTTTTTCAATTTTCAAACAAAAAGTTGGTCTACTCCTATCCAACGGAAAAGGCAGTCTTCTTATACACAACATAATCGGTTTTTCAATCCAAAAGATTCATCCATTGTACAAATTCTGGGGTATGGATTTCATTTGTATACCCGTGAGTTGAATAGAATATCTCTGTCGGGTGAAGTGATAAAGGGAGAGTTGCCGGATGTGATTACTCCTCGCTATTTGAGTGCCATAGGGAAGACCGATTCGCTGGTTTATATTTATGGAGGATTGGGAAATGACTTGGGCAAACAGGAGTATGGGGTCGTTCATTATAAGGATTTGTATAAATTGAACTTAAATGATTATTCTTTGGAAAAAAAGTGGGCTATACCGGAGAATCTTTGTGATGAGGTAGCTGCTTCTACGTTGATAGTTGATGAAGTAGAAAAAGGTGAACATGCAAAAGGATTGTTTTTTTCTTCAGGTCGTTTTCTATCTTCTCTAGTTTTGAAAGATTTAAATTTGGAGAATGGACAAGAAACTGTTTTAGGTGATACAATACCTTATACTTTCTTAGATGTTAATTCTCATGCAGATTTAATTTATCTTGCTTCAGAAAAATGTTATTACGCTGTAACAGTTCACCAAGTAGAGGGGAATAATTATGAAGCTAATATTTATTCTATTGCATCTCCAGTGTTGCCTATTCAAAATATAACAGTACAGGAAAACAGGGGGACTTGGTGGAAATTACTGTTTGTATGTATTTGTGTAGCAGGTTTAGGGGGAATTGGGTGGAGATTAAAGAATAGCAGAAAGCATGATAAGAAAGAAGCTATATCTATTTCGCAACAAGATATTTGTGAAAAAGAAGAAGGGGTTGTTTCAGATATAAATAGTGAAAAAGAAATTCAAGAAAATGACCACCTATATTCCTCGTTTGAAGCTC
Organism: Bacteroides sp.; assembly: GCA_019412865.1. GTDB lineage: Bacteria > Bacteroidota > Bacteroidia > Bacteroidales > Bacteroidaceae > Bacteroides. The sequence goes on from DXOJ01000626.1 coordinate 6,169, forward strand.
CTGTATTGAACACCACACCGGGAATTTATATGCTAAACGGATTTCAGGTAATTAATCGGGATTTAAAAGACATTACCGAAAAATTTACGCCCATTATGCGTCAATTATTATCTGTTATTATTCTTTATTCCAATCAGAATAATAAGGGGATTTCTAATATCAAGTTAAAAGAATTGTTGTGGTATGATAAGTCAGAAGAGAGTTTCTCTAATAACCGTAGTGTAAATATACGTAAGATACGTCTTTTGTTGGAAGAGGTAGGAGATACGGAGATATCATCAGCAAATGGTTATTGGTACTTTCTTAATAAGGGGCATGTATATAATGATTATACTATAGCAAATCAATTGATGCAAAAGATGACGCCTTTAGATGTGGTCCATAAGGAAGATCTAGAAAAATTATTGAGTCTGGCTTCATTTGGTCAATTGCTTCCTAATATGCAATTTGATTGGGTAGATAGTTTTAAAGCAGATTATTCCGATTCAATGATTGATCTTCTGAGTCGGTTAAGAGATAGCAAGCAATTTGTAGGAAATGATAACTTGAGAATACAAATCTCAAATTGTATTCTGCGATTTGATTCATTAGATGAAGAGTCTGTTCGCGTTAAGTGCCGTGCTTTAGTGGATTTGAAACGCATGGGAATGGCATATACTGCATTTGATCAATTCACCAAGGAGTATAAGCTAATATTGAATGAGGATTTTAAATATAGTTTTGAGCAGTTTATAAGTGAAGTGTAACTTATAGGTCGATGTATTACAAAAAATATTGTGTAGTTTTTCTGGAGGAAAAAGTCGATTTTATTGGAGTTAATTCTTTATAATTCTTAAATTTGTATCCTATTACAGAATATGAATTAACACTATTATCAAAATGAAAAGAATTTGGGTGGCTCTTTTGGTGTTTTCTATACTAGGAGGGAGTGTATCAGCAAATGCTATTTCTTTTAAACGCAAAAAGTCAAAAAAGAAGGAGTCTGTTGAGAAAGAAAAAACTGCTTATGATAAACTGTTCTCATCTAATCATTCAAAAGCAGAAGGTTTTATCACTGTACATAAAGTAAAGGAGAAAGTTTATTTTGAACTTCCTTTATCAATGTTGCAGCGTGATATGTTACTAGGTTCTACAGTAACAGAAATTAGTGATAATAAGAATGCTATTATTGGTTCGAAACCTACCGAACCTCTTCATTTTCGTTTTGAGAAATTGAATAATAAAGTCTGCTTGTCGGCAGTGCAGACCAATAATGTGGGTGATGACAATGGTCACCGATTGAAGGCAGCTATTGAGATGAGTAATATGAATGCCATTCTGCAAGTATTTGATATTTCGGCTTATAATAACGACAGTACGGCAGTTGTTTTTGATGTTACCGATTTCTTTGTAAGTGACAATAAATTAATGTCCCCGTTCGATAAATACAGCGTGAATACATCAGGGGGACGTAAACGTTTGACCTCATTTCAAAGTAACAAATCATTTATTGATAGTTTTAAGGCTTTTGAAGATAACATATCAGTCCGTAGTTGCTTGAATTATACTTATTCGTTGACTGGGGGCAAAGGGAAAGACATAAAAGACGAGCCTCTGACCGCAAAGGTAACCCGTTCGATTATATTATTGGATACGATTCCTTATCGTCCTCGATTGATGGATAGCAGAATTGGCATTTTTCCTACAATGAAAAATGAATATTCAGCTGCTAAACAGACAACCCGTTCTATCTATTATGCCAATCGTTGGCGTTTGGAACCTTCAGATTTGAGAGGTTATATTGAAGGGAAGAAAGTGACTCCTATTAAACCGATTGTATTCTACGTAGACAGTTGTTTTCCTGAAAGTTGGAAAGCATCTATATTTGAAGCTGTCAATCAATGGAATGAGCCATTTGAAAAAATCGGTTTTACACAAGCTATCCAGGCTAAAGAATTTCCGAAAGACGATCCGGAATTTGATCCGGATAATTTGAAATATTCATGTATTCGTTATGCTCCGATAGGGATTGAGAATGCAATGGGACCATCGTGGGTTGACCCTCGTAGTGGGGAAATATTGAATGCTTCGGTATATCTGTACCATAATGTCATAAAATTGTTGAATAATTGGCTGTTTATTCAAACTGCTCAAGCCGATAAGCGTGTACGTCATAAAGTGATTCCGAGAGAGGTGATGGACGATGCTTTACGTTATGTCGTTTCTCACGAAGTGGGTCATTGTTTGGGATTTATGCATAATATGAGTGCTTCTTCCGTAATTCCCGTAGATTCGCTCCGTTCTTCTTCATTTACGCAGAAGCATGGTACTACCACTTCCATTATGGATTACGCGCGTTTTAATTATGTGGCACAACCTGGTGATATGGAACGGGGAGTACGTATGATGCCGCCATATTTTGGTTTGTATGACGATTATCTGATTCGCTGGAATTATACACCTGTGCCGGAAGCTAAAACTCCGGAAGAGGAATATGCCATCACTTCGAAATGGATTACGGATTTATCAGATAATCCTGTATATCGGTATGGTAAGCAGCAGTCGGATATACTCGACCCTCGTTCTCAAACGGAAGATTTGGGTGATGATGCTGTGAAAGCAACCCGATATGGAGTGAAAAATCTGAAATACATTCTGGCTAATCTGAATCAATGGCTAGGAGAAGAAGATGTGGATTATACACATCGGTCGGATATTTACGATGGTATAATCATGCAATATCTGACTTATATGTTGCATGTATATCATAATATAGGAGGAATCTATTTGCATGAAAAATTGGTTGGTGATAAGGTGGAAGCCTTGCAGATTGAACCTAAAGAGAAGCAGAAAGAGGCAATGAATTACTTTTTGGAGCAATTGGCGACCTTGGATTGGCTGGATGATGAAAATGTCCTGAAGGTACTGCCTATGGTAGGGAAACCATCGGATGCTTTGCGGGATGTAATGATGAAATTATTGATGAAAGCTCCTGCCCGGGTAGAATTTTCGGCATTAAAAGCCGGTAAAGAAGAAGGATATGATGTTGATGAATGTATGAATGATATTTATACATATATATGGAATCCTACTATACAAGGACGTAAATTAAGTGCTACTCAAATGAAACTGCAGAATTTGTTTATCAAACACCTGGCTTCGACTGCCGGAATCCGATTGAGTAAAGATACTAAATCATTGAAAAGTGAAGAAGATGCATGGGGGCAGTTAGCTGCTTTTCATCATAAAACAGGTGTAGGGCATAAAGGATGTTGTTGTGCGTCCGATCTGGGGCGTATGTTTAATCCAGTGGCTGGATTTGACGAACCAATGGCAGAGTATTTTATTCCCAAAAACCAGGATAGTATGTGTTATGGTTATTTCCTGCGCAT
>DXOJ01000627.1 GCA_019412865.1 Bacteroides sp.
TCTCAACCCACATGTTTTTCCCTTTACTAACAGCATCTTGTATAGTTAACAAACATGCTTGACAGTTTAAGTTGAATGTAACTTTTAACCATTGAGCAACAGTTGTCAATGCTATGCTTCTATTAGCTAGCTCCCAATTTGATGTAACTGCCGCCTCCCATCCCGTAGTAGGTGGAGTAGTTGCAGAACTGATAGCCTTATAAGCTTTCAAAGACGACTGGAATGCAGACTGAGTAGTATCAACACCCCTTCTTGTTGCTGTCCGGTCAACATATACACTAGGATCATTTTGCGACTCTATCCGGATAGTTTCTGAAACCGGTCCCCGTCCGGTAAATCCAGATACAGGAGTTACATCTACTGTCTGTTCTACTCCACCTCCGGTCCCCGTTGCCGGACTTACATTAAAATACTTTCCCATAATTAATTGAATGTTATTTAGTTTTACATGCGTTATTATTCTTCAAGGATGTAGGCACGCCAAGGCAATTCAGATACTATTGATAACTTTTGAGGTTCCAAAGATGTACCAAAGTTGAGTGCTGATGGAGTAACCTCAAGAGATTTACGCAATCCCATATCCAATTCTCCACATCCATCTAAAGTTATCGACATAGTAACAAAATCACCTCTTTTCCCGGTAATCGTTATTCTCGTAACAAGAGCCTCTCCACGCAGTTTCAAGCGTTCATCCGGAACATAATTGATTGCGTTCATCGCTTCAGCATGAGGAGCTACCGTGCCAAGCATCACAATTATCGGTTCATCATTCAAATACATATTGAACAGGTCCAAAGTCTGCTTGGAATCACTAATCAAACATCCACTACTTACACTCCAATCTTTACGCTTTTTCTTCTTTTTTGCCCATTGCCCTGTATCCGGACTACTGACGCGGATCACCTCTGCTTGCATATCTATTTCACAAGTCGTAGAATAGGCCAACGCTTGATATACGCCAGACTGCTGCACAAATAATATCAAATCATTACCTCTTATTTTTGCCATATCAATCAGGTATATTCTCGATCATTATTTCCTCTGAATCATCTGCCCATTCAATTTTCTCGGAGAGAATCCGATACTCCTTTCCCGATCTTGTCAGCCTCATCAGTGGAGTTAAATCACTTCTTTCAATTACGATATTAAGTTTCTCTGTAACTCGTCCGTAAACCCGTTTTAGGATACCTAAAAGATGTTGCTCCGCTAACATATTAGCTCCTTCGTTTACGAAATATAACTCACCAATATCTCTCCCTGCTCCAGAGAGAGTATTATATGCAGCTTGATTGCCATTGTTACTAGCTATCTTTAACTCCAATTCCTTATCATCAGAAAAGCGCTTTTGGAGAAGGGATACATATACATTCTCATTCTTATCTGATTTTCCCAAATTGGCAATATCATCGTCCTTGTAATATTCTACTTTTAGATTATCTATATACATCAGAACATTATGTCGTCTAACATATGGGTATGGAACAGTTGTAAAAGTGGTAGCATGTATAATTAATTCGACAGTTCCGGATAGATCCTCATTTATCGGCATTACATAACCATCTGCTCCATTATAAGGCATCTCCAAAGTCTTGGTAGTTTTTATTTTCCCAGGGATGTTTTTAGAGTCATCATCATTACCCATGCTTATATTAAACCATGTCTCAATACTAGACCATCCACTTCCATCCCACCATTTATCACCAATTCTAAATTTAATCTCAAGATCTCCTCCTCCGTCAGTCTCTTCATACTTCATAGATTGCGTAAGTAGATCATATCCATAAATCTGTGCAGACAACACAAATGCACCATTACTATACTTCGCCGCAGAAGAAGAACGCATAACCAATATAGGCATATTACGTGCCTGCTCAACAGACGGCAATATTCCTAATTCACCAGCCATTCTAGTTTTGATCCATACGCCTTCCTTATAGTTATAGTTTCTCTTATTTTTTAAATCAGACTCCGAATACAGATCTCTCTTTACATACATAGCACCTACACCAATGAGCATATCTTGATACGAATAATTTGTTTCCACCCACGGTTCATCCGAAGAGGCAGGAGCACGATAAAGGTGCATATCAACGTCTGGATTATCAGGTTTATAAGCAATTACCTTCCGATATTCTTTATTGATAATATCTGTATTCTCTGTACCACTATGTATTACATCCATATACCCTTCATCTATTGATGGAACCACTGTTCCGACCGCATCGATTTTTGCAGTGATCTTCACCTTATTGACTCCCTGCAATATCTCCTTTTTGTTATCGTCACCATCTAATGGCAAAGAAGAAAGATTTAGCTTATTAATCGGAACACGGACAAAGGATGGATTTGCATTCCAAATGATCGCCTTTAGATCTCTTATTGTGGTTTCATAATATTCTTCGGATTCGCCTATAAAATAAAGCATTCGATGTCTTTCATACAGAGTCCATCCCCAAAACTTGCAGAATTCTTCCAAAAAAGAGAAGCATGTGCTTGCGTCATATCTTTGCCAGTCTGCCGCATCCCTTTCCTCGGAACCATTATCCTTGAAAAATGTCTGTCGGGAAAGAGCAACATCAAAAGGAGCTTTCGGACTTTCATTTTCCGTATACCATACCTCCCTTGGAAAGTATATCCTTGTATAATTTACACCGGCAGCTTCTATGCACTCCAACAGCAATTCCGCCAGTTTAACAACCCCCATTCCTTTGTCTTGGTCCAAATAGATTCCATTTAATACACCTAAAGGCGAGATCAGAGGATATTCGGTTATCAAAGGAGTAATATCCCAATCCTCAGAAAAGGTATCAGCTTGCATATAACCACACCACGAAATCTTGTTGTTAATATACAATTCAAGGTAGTGCTGGGTATTATCCGCAGGCATTAGACCGTCTAGATCGCCATTATCCACGACTCTCAAATAACCAGTTTGTGTACGGACCGGCTTTAAGAAATCATCTTCTGAGTCTTCCTCTGTCGAAAAAGGACTTTCTGCCGGTTCCAATTCGGTTATTCCTCCATTCCAACCTTCCTCGTATATATCAACCTGGGCATCATTGCCATTTAATGTCTTAAATCTTACCTGCCAACGTATCCTTCTCTCCATGATTATTATTCATTAGTTTCTCCATTGCTCTAGCCTTGTCTCTTAGAGCTTTCATCTCTTCTTCCGTAGCCTCTGGCTTCTCCTGAATCTCCCAAGGAAATTCTAGATCTAAATCTTTGCCAGTCTGAACCTTATGGAATACCTGCACTCCCATTCGAGTACGTTCCCAATCCTGACGATATCTTCTGTTTAAACCGATTACATAATCCTTTGCCTCAGAAATCCCCATTTTATAAAAAAAATAGTCGGGAGAACAACCGCCCTCTCCGACTATCAATTGATACAATTCATGGGCATTCAGCCTTTTTTCTCCTTCGGCTTGAGAGCTTTCTTTTTTTTTTTTCGCTATCGTCTTCTACTCCTTCGGTCAATACATCCATACGCTTTGTATAGTAGTCGCTTAAAATATTGACTAGCTTAACATCATTCAATGACAGTATAAAATCATCGAAAGAAAGAGTAATACCAGGATTAGACCTAAGCAATATGCAATAGTACAGTATATGAAGACATAAGGTTTGCTGCGGATTAAACGGCATATGTTTACCCGCTATCACTTCATAAGTGTAAAGCGGTCCCCAAATACTGTTAAACGAAAACTCATATTCCTGATCCTTTATTACTACTCTCATACTTTGGGAACCTTTTTCAGCGCACCATAGCCAGTTAAAGATATGGAGACACTTCCATTACTACCTTTTGTTGCATCTCTATCCAATGCGGTAATATGAGCCTTTCCCTCATACATACCTTTTGTGGGGACTGTCCAGCCTTCTTCAGGCACACCATCATTATTTGCGTTCGTCGGAAGACCAACCGTAATCTTCAATGGTTCTCCGGCAACAAACAAATCAAATAACTCGTCATAAACAAGGTCATTGTCACGATTTTCATCAGCACTGTCCACAGATTCATTCGTCGCACTCCAGCTCATATTGCCGATTTCCGCAGCATCCCAGAAACCGTCATCCTTCGTTGCACTGTCTACTGTATTAGCGACTAAGTTGATCTTGCAACTTGTCGATAATGCTACGACCTTGTCACCAATCAATAGCATTAAATCTTTTCCATTTAAACTTTTAGCTTTTCCCATAATATAAATTTTAAAAATCTATTGTTTTAATATTGAAGTTCAACGTAATGCCGAACGCATCTATTTCCTGCATATATTCGTCCGCACTCCCGGATAGCAGACAGTCCGTTACTTGAAAATCATTATATTTTGCAGTAACACCTTCCAGATCATATCTGACCATATGAGCTATCTTTATAGCAGATGAATATGATTTGGAGACAATCACAACTGATACGCTGACATTATCTTCACAACTCCCGT